>CAJTSN010000043.1 GCA_910578745.1 uncultured Bacilli bacterium | reverse complement strand
TGTAACGTTCAATCCTGATCAGTGGATTTACTTATTACACTTTTATAGTACCAAACGTGTTCGTAATTCTATTTTTCTTCCTCTATAAATTTCCCTGTGATAGTATTTAATTTTGTTGTAGGTTTTATTTCCGTTTTAGGAAATACTCCTCTATCAAATTTCGGATATTTTGATTTATCTAATTTTTCTAGATTTGGTCTAATCATAGGTATTAGTTCTTTTAATCTATCTAATATTTCATCATTTGCTATTTCTTTCTTTTCAATTTGTGCAAGTTCTAGTTTATCAATTAAATCGGCGATTCCACCTTTAATAGCAAAGTCATTTTTTCTTCTTGTTTCTAGTTCTTCTAAAATATCAAAATAAAATTTCTCATAAGATTTGATTTGTTCTTGATAGTCAGCAGTAGACCTTTTATTGGATAAGTCTTTTCCCCAATTTATATCAATGTCATCATAACCCGCAAGTTTCATAAGTTTAACAAGACTTAACCCTAAAGTTTCGGCAATCCCTTTTAAATACAAAACATTAGGTTTTAATCTTTTACCTGCCTCTATTCTTGATACTTCGGCACAATCCATGTTTGATTTACGAGCGAGTTCCCTTTGTGAAATACCAAATTTCTCTCTTGCTTCACTTATCGTCTTACCTAATTCAGTCATATTTTTCTTTAGCATTTCATACACCTCTTTTTTTATTTCATAAAATAAGTATAGCATAATTTGATGTAAAAATCAACAATGTAGTAATTACAATGTTGACAAATTCAATATATAATGTTATACTAACGTCAGTTTTGATGTAAAACTCATCAAAAGGAAGGAGGAAAAGATGGAAGATTACTACAAGATTCCACCAAGGATATGGAAAGATAAGCATATCCAACCTGAGGGAAAGATAATCTATTCCTATATTTATTCCAAGGGTTTTGATAAATTGCTTATCAATCTAAATGTTGGTGAATTACAACAAGTTGTAAAAATTAACAATGTGGGACTAAAAAAAGTCCTACAGAAGTTGGAAAGTAACCAATATTTACTCTTTCAAGAGTATGATACAGGAATGTATACAATCAATCTACTAGGGTGTAAATAACTCCTAGTAGATGGGGTACAGTAAGATAATAGGCTTATGTTAGTACCTTTTCTATAAAGAATATAGAAAAAACGATATAGAATCCAAAGGACAGGATTTAAAATAAAGTCAAAGAAATCACTTTGTCTTTTTTTAGATGAAGCGATAAGAAAAGTCCTTATATTATCATTATTTTAGCTAAGGAGATAATTTATTTTAAAATTAGATGGCGAATTTATTATGGCTCCAAGAATATTATTTAATGATAAGAACTTAACCAAAACAGATATTGTTGTTTTAAGTCTTATCATATCACTTGCCTTAAAAAATGGATATTGTTATGCAAGTAATGCCTATTTAACAGAGTATATCAATTCATCTGTAAGAACAATAAATTATTCATTGTCTAAATTAAAAACTTTAAACTATATCATAGTAAAACAGGAAAAAAAGAAACGAAGAATATACCTAAATGTAGAAAAAATCCCAATAAAAGTTGCAGAGGAGAGTGCAAAAAGTGGTAATGAAGAGGGTGCAACCTATTGCACACATAATAGAAATAGTAATAAATATAAAAAGAAATATAGAAAAGAAAATACGAAACTTCCTCATTGGTTGGAGCATCCAGAAATTTGTGTTTCTAAACCATTGAGTGAAGAAGAAATTGTAAAAGTAAACGAAATAATCAAAAAGTTTAAATGAAAGGGGAAATGTTTATGATTGGAGGAAGTTATTTATAAAAATGGAAAAAAGGGGGAGAAAGAATTTGGAGGTAGTATATAATGTAAAATATAAATTTAAGACAAATGAGAGTATTACAGAGGAAAAAATAAAAAATATATTGAATACTAAACTGTTAAATGTCATTATGATTTTAGAAAATCAAGCGAGCATATTAAAAAAATCCTAAATATGATATATAATATACTTGTATTTATAAATTTTTATAGCTGTTCTCGAGTATTGGAGGAATGGCTATGATAGAAAAGGTAGGTGTATATTGTAGATTATCTGATGAAGATAGAGATAAGATAAATAAAAATGATGATAGTAATAGTATAGTAAATCAAAGAAGTATGTGTTTAAAATATGCTCATCAATTTGGCTGGAATGTTATAGATATTTATTCTGACGATGACTTTTCGGGTGCTGGAACGTATAGACCTGATTTTGAAAGACTTATAAAAGATTGTGAAAGTGGTAAAATCAATTTGGTTTTGTGCAAAAGTCAATCAAGGTTTTCAAGGGACATGGAAGTGATTGAAAGATATCTACACAATAAGTTTATAGAGTGGGGAGTAAGGTTTGTAAGTATTGTAGATAATGCCGATACAAGTATTGAATCCAATAAGAAATCAAGACAAATCAATGGACTAATTAATGAATGGTATTTAGATGATTTATCTACAAATATTAAGAAATCCTTAAAAAATAAACGAGAAGATGGTCTATTTATGGGAAGTTTTGCTCCTTATGGTTATGAAAGAAGCGAGGAAGATAAACACAAATTGGTCATTGACCCTGTTGCAGCGGAAGTGGTTAAAAAGATATTTCAGCTATATGTAGAGGGAAATGGCTATTATAAAATATGTGAATACTTGAATAGCAATCATATTCCACCAAGAGCAATCTATAAGAAACAAAAAGGAAGTAAGTTTGTTTGTTCTACTTGTGATTATAAAAATGTGAGATGGATTCCTGATACAATCGCCCAAATGCTTCGAAATGAATTTTATATTGGAAATTTAGTACAAGGTAAAAAAACTTCCATGGGGTATAAAGTTCATAAATTTAAAAAAGTACCTGAGAAAGACTGGTGTAGGGTAGAAAATGCCCATGAAGCGATTATTGATATGGAAACATGGAATAAGGTACAAAAGATATTAGGTACACATCAAGAACCGATGAGAACAGGAGAAATCCATTATTTAAGTAGAAAAGTATACTGTACAAAATGCGGTAAAGCCTTTCTGCGAAATGTGTATAGTATTAAAGGAGAAGAACCAAAAAAAAGAGCCTATTTGCAATGCAAGAGTGCTAAAAAATACCATGCTTGTGAGAATAATAAAGCAATTCGAATGGAAGAACTAGAGAAAATCTTACTGAATGCAATCAATGATTTACTAAATAAGTACTATAATCAAAGTGATTTAAAAGAACTCTATGACAAAAGAAATCAACAAGACATAAACAATAGTGAAGCAATAAAAGTTTTAGAAAAGGAAAAACAAAACCTTATGAAAAAGATAGAAGATAGTAAAGTCTTTTATAGACGTCTTTTTGAAGATAAAGTAAAAGGAATTATTCATGATGATATGTTTAATATGATGGCTAGTGATTATTTAAAAGAGATTGAATCGATGACAAAAAGAATGGAAACGATTGACAGTGAAATAAGTAATTTACAGAGTGTTAAAACAATTCAAAAAAAAGCGAATGAAATACTAAAGAATTACAAGAGTATCAAAGAATTAAACAAGGTAATCGTTGATGAATTTATTGATAAGGTTTATATCGGAGCTTATGATAAAGAAACGGCGTCACGAGATATTGAAATAGAATGGAATTTTGAATTTTAATAATAAGAATGATAATTTGGACTTTTCTCTATTTAAAGCAAAAATAAGATAAGGAATGAGGTACAGGAGGGTAGGAATGAATGAAGTAAAAAAATACAATGAAAAGACATTTGAGGATATTAAGCATATAGATGCGTTTGGTAATGAATATTGGGATGCAAGAGAATTGATGCCATTACTTGAATATAGTAAATGGGAAAATTTTCACAAAGTTATTAAAAGTGCAATGGTTGCTTGCGAGACTAGTAATTACAGTGTTTGTGACCATTTTCCTGAGTTCAGGAAAATGGTAGATATAGGTTCTAAAACCAAAAGAGGAACGATTGATTACCATTTATCAAGATATGCTTGTTATCTTATTGTACAAAATGCAAATCCCAAAAAAGAGAGCGTTGCTCTTGGACAAACTTACTTTGCAGTTCAAACAAGAAAGCAAGAAATTAGTGAAATAGAATATGGAATGCTTACAGAAGAGGAAAAGAGGTTTTATCAAAGAAATTTAACTAAAAAAGGAAACTATTCATTAAATAGAACTGCAGTAAAATCAGGAGTTAAAAATTTAGATAAATTTCATAACGCTGGTTATAAAGGGTTATATAATGGGGAAACAGCAAATGATATTGCTAAGAGAAAAAAATTAAGATATAGAGAAGACATTTTAGATAATATGGGAAGTGTTGAATTAGCGGCGAATTTGTTTAGAATAACCCAAACAGAACAAAAGCTAATAAATGATAAGGTACAAACTGAAAAAGAAGCAAATAAAGTGCATTACACTATTGGGAAAAATATAAGAGAAGTTATTGCTAAAAATGGTGGGACAATGCCAGAAAAATTGTCTACACCAAAGAAAAGTCTAAAAGAATTAGAAAGAGAAAAGAAAGAATTAAATAAAATAGGAACAAAATAGAATATTTGGGTTTTTCCGTTTCCACCACATGGAGGAACGGATCCAGGAGCAAGTGGGAATGGAATTGTAGAGAAAAATTTAACTTTAGATATTTCAAAATATATGTATGATAAATTTGATGAGTTGGGTATTCCTGTCAGCATAACTAGAACAACAGATGAGACACTAACACCAACAGAAAGGGTAGAACGTATATTAGCGCCTTATGGAAACAATTCTGATGTAATTGTAATATCTAATCACATAAATGCAGGAGGTGGAGATGGTGCAGAAGTAATCTACGCTCTAAGAAATAAAGGCACATTAGCTAACAATGTACTTGAACAGCTTCGTCTAGCTGGTCAAAATGTTAGAAAAGCATATCAGCGAAGACTTCCTAGTGATACATCTAAAGATTACTATTTTATTCATAGGAATACAGGAATCACAGAACCTATCATTGTGGAATATGGTTTTTTGGATAGTACAAGTGATGATGTAAGTCAATTAAAAAATAATTGGCGAGATTATGTGGATGCCGTTGTACGAGGAGTGAGTGATTATATAGGAATTACTTATGATGAAGATATAGAAGGTGTATATACAGTACAAAAGGGTGATTCTTTATATAGTATAGCTCGTAAATATGGTGTAACTGTTGATGAAATAAAGGCTGTCAATAACCTTACAAGTAATACACTAACTGTAGGACAGCGACTCATTATTCCTGTAGAAAAAGAACAAGAAGATGCAGGAATATATACAGTAAAATCAGGGGATAGTTTATATGCAATTGCAACCAAATTCAATACAACTATAGCGGATCTTATGAAGTTAAATAATTTAACTTCTACAGCATTATCAATAGGGCAGCAAATAAAGTTGCCAGGAAAAAAAGATGAGGAAATTATAACAAATGAGTATATTGTAAAATTAGGAGATACATTATACAAAATAGCGAATGCTTATAATTTGTCAGTAGCAGATTTAATTAATGCAAACAACTTAGCAAACAACAATCTATCTGTTGGTCAAAAACTAATTATACCGACAGGAAGTCAACCAATACCTGTTCCATCTTATCAAAACTATGTGGTAACCAAAGGAGATAATTTATATGCTATCGCAAGAGAATACAATACAACAGTACAGGAATTAATGAAAATTAATAATTTAACTTCCAATCTTTTAAGCTTAGGCCAAGTATTAAAAGTACCAACTACATCCCCATCTCCATCTATTCCATCAACCAATACTTATACAGTAAAATCAGGAGATACTTTGTATAGTATTGCTAGAAAATTTGGAACTACAGTAACAAATATTCAAAATAAGAATAATTTATCGGGAACGACCCTACGTTTAGGTCAAGTTTTAAAGATTTAGATGCATAGACTACCAGACTACTAAAAGTGGTCTTTTTCTTTACCAAATTTTATAAACATTCCCCAATAATGCTATTTTTATAAAATTATATGTTATAATGAAAATAGAGAGGAAAATTATGGAAAAAAGCAAATGAACCAACTATAGCGTCTACTTAATATAGTTACATTATTAAAATGATGTAAGCTTGATGTGGAACTATAAAATTGTTTATGTTAAGAATATGTAAACTTACATTTATGAATTGTAATAAAAAACTTAAATTTAAAAAAATCATAATTCATTTAATGTATTGCATCGAGATTCAATAGAAAATTGTCGAGCCAAATAAATAGGACAGGTTATAACTTCTAATCAATAAATCATTGGAACAAAAGTTATTATAAAAAATTGGTACATTCACAGTTGGGTTTGTTGCATTTACAGGAGATTTACTGAAACCATTCACTTAAAAGCAGTTGTCAATACACATTTTTACATGATTTTAAACAGAAACAATTAAAACATATTTATCATAATTTCTTTAAAACAAAAGGAATTGAAAATTTAAAAATAGTTGAAAATAGTGACAAAAATTAGCTAACGTTTTAAGTAATATTATGCATTATCTAGGATAGAATCAAAAATTTAAATAAATAGACAAAAAAAGAACAGACTAACTGTTCCCACACAAAACGTGTGTATTTAGGCTTAAAGCTTTATTTTAACTCTCTATGTTATCTTAAATGGTATTAAGACAACTACATAATAGCAAATATTTGGAGGTAAGTCAATGGAAGAAAAAAAGAAATATAATATTGGACTTGATATAGGAACCTCATCCGTAGGGTGGGCGGTTGTAGAAAGTGGAACACAGAAAATCATAAAAAAGGGGACAAAAAAATCAAGGAAGTCTTTATGGGGTGTTCGAATGTTTGAAGAAGCATCAACTGCAGCAGAGAGACGCTTATATAGAAGTTCGCGAAGACGTTACGATAGAAGAAGAAATAGAATAAAACGATTACAAAATGAATTTGCAAGTGAAATAAGTAAGGTAGATAAGGATTTCTTTCAAAAATTGAGAGAATCAAAATATCATAAAAATGATGAACAAAATAAGAAAATTGTATTAAGTGATTATGAAAAAAACAAAATAAAAGAATACAATGAGAACTATAAAACAATTTATCATTTAAGAAGTAGGCTCATCCATGATTCATCACAAGAAGATATAAGGTTAGTCTACTTAGCCATACATCACATTATTAAATATCGTGGGAACTTTCTATATGATACAAAAGAATTTAATGTAAATCATTTAAATTTAGTGAACAGTCTTAAAACTTGTTTTGCCTCTTTATCCGATTTCTTCTCAAATTTAAATTTTTCCGAAAATTATGAAGAAGTCATTGATTTTGAAAAGATTGCCAATATTTTAATGAAATCTACTAAAAATGATATTAGAATTAGCATCAAACAATTATTAGAAGGCATTTGTGAGAATAAAAAATTTAGTACAGAATTTGGAAAACTTATAGTAGGAAATAAATTTAGCTTAAAAAATCTATTTTTATTGGAAGAGTTAGAAACCGACATGACCATCAGTTTTAATGGGACAGACTATGAAGATAAATATAATGAATTGGAAGAATTACTAGGAGATAAAATAGAAGTATTAAATGCTTTAAAAGAACTATATGATATAATCTTTTTAAAAAGTCTATTTAAAGATAGTGATACATTATTATTATCCGATTTAATGGTAAAAAGATATAATCTACATAAAGAAGATTTAAGATTTTTAAAACAAATGTTAAGAAATACCAGAGACTTATATAACCAAGTCTTTAGAACAAGCAAAGAAACTTGTCTATATGAATTATATATTCATAATCAAATGACCTATGAAGAATTTGTAAATAAATTACAAAAGATAATGAGCAAAGTTCTTATTTTAAATATCGATGAACAAATGGAACAGAAATATAAGAAGGAGGTACAACCTAGGATAGAAAATGGAGGCTTCTTACCAAAAATTACGGATTGTGACAATGGAAAATACCCTTATCAACTTCATAAAGAGGAATTGATTAAAATAATTGAAAATCAGGGAAAATACTATCCCTTCTTATTAGATAAAGTGAATGGAGAGTATAAATTACTTAAATTATTAGAGTTTAACATTCCCTATTATGTAGGGCCTCTCGTAACGGAGGACAAAAGCCCATTTGCTTGGATGGAAAGAAAAAAAGACGGTGTCAAAATAACACCCTACAATTTTGATGAAGTTGTAGATAAAGAAGCAACGGCCGAAAAATTTATCAAAAGAATGATTTCTCATTGTACATATTTACTAAATGAATACGCTTTACCGAATCATTCTATTTTATATTCAAAATTTAAAGTGATGAATGAACTAAAGCAAATTAAAATCAATAATCAAAAATTGGATAATCATTTAACACAAAAAATCATTACAGAATTATTTATGAAAACAAATGGTTCAATTACTGATAAAAGATTTAAAGAATATTTATATACTTTAAATGAATTCGATATGTTTATGGGTGATATAGAAATTAAAGGATACTCTGCGGACCATAAATTTGCAAATAACATGCAATCTTATGTAGATTTTTTTGGAGAAAATGGAATTTTTAATAGTACCTCCTATACAGTGGAAGATGCAGAAAAAATGATTGAGTGGATTACCATCTTTAAGGAAAAAGATATTTTAGAAAAGAAAATTAGAGATGCATATCCAGATTTATTAGATAATCAAGTAAAAATGGCTTTAAGTAGAAAATATAGTGGATGGGGGAGATTATCTAGAAAGTTACTTACAGGTTTATTTATCAAAGATAAAAAATCTGGTGTACCAAAAAATATCATGGATTTCATGCAAGAGACAAATGAAAACTTTATGCAAATTATAAATAATGAACACTATAAATTTCAAAAATTAATTGATGAGAATAATTTAATAAAAGAAACGAAAAAAATAAATTATGATCTAGTAAAAGATTTAGTAACATCGCCATCAACAAAAAAAGCAATCTATCAGTCTTTAAAAATTATTGAAGAATTAGTTAATTATATGGGGTATGAACCAGAGAACATTATGATTGAAATGGCTCGCGGAGGGGGAAAAAAGGAAAGAACCATCGATAGGAAAAAATACATAGAAACGCTTTATAAAAATTTAGAGAGCAATAAGGCAATCACTTATTTTACTAATTTTGAGGTTACTAAGGAAGAATTAAAGAAAATAGAAAAAATCGATAGCCAAAAATTATTTTTATATTTTATCCAAGAAGGAAAATGCTTGTATAGTGGAGAGCCTATAAACATTGAAGATTTAAGCAATTGTGAAATCGATCATATTTTGCCTAGAACTTTAATTAAGGATGATTCCATTGATAATAAGGCTTTAGTGTATAGAAATTGTAATCAGAAAAAAGCAGCTAGTTTTGTTTTGCCACCAGAATATCGAAATAATTATAGAAAAAAATGGTGGACGCACCTTAAAGAAAATGGTTTAATGACAGAGAAAAAATTTTATAGATTAACTAGAGAATTTTATACAGATGAGGACATACAGAATTTTATCAATCGTCAGTTAGTAGAAACACGTCAGATTATGAAACATGTAGCGAATATAATTAAAAGTTTATATAAGAAAACAAAAGTAATCTATTTAAAAGCGGAGCTATCACATCATTACCGTGAAAAATTTGCGTTGTTCAAATTCAGAGAAATAAATGATTATCATCATGCACATGATGCCTATTTGGCAGCCGTTTTAGGAGAGTATAAAGAAAAATATTTAAAAAGAAATGTTAACTTTGAAATGATAAAAGAAATGAATTATCAGTTAAGAATGTCTGGAGATAGGAATCAGTTAAAATATGGATATTTTATTAACTGTCTAGATAAAAATGTAAATGATATTGTCATAGAAATGTGCAAAAGTATGATAGATGATAGTACAGGTGAATTATTGTTTGATGTGGTAGAATTTAATAAACGAATCGAAGATGCATTATATCGTAATGATATTTTAGTCACTAGAAAAACAGAAATAAGAAATGGGAAGTTTTTTAAAGAAACGATTTATCCAAAAAAAGTGGGCAGAATTAAAATAAAAGAAAACATGCCAACCCATTTATATGGTGGATATTCAAATATGCAAACCGCCTATTTGGTTCTAGTAAAATATGGTAAAAAGGTAAAACTTATAGGAATTCCTGTAGATATTCGTTTAAAATCAAGAAAAGATAGCACGGTCAAATCTAATTTTATCAAAGAACATTTAGGTGTAGATACTTTTCAAATTTTAAAAGATCATATTCCTTATGAAGCATTCATTGATTATAAAGGTCAGAAAGTCTATATTAAAGGATACACTGTGGCTAATAAAAACTGTGAACTTTGTAATGCAAGACAACTAAAAATACCTAGAGAAAAAATGAAAAAATGGAGATATGTTTTAAATAAGGTATTAAATAAAGTAGATATTCCATGGGAAAATGATAACCCTATATTAAGTGATGACGAAATAATTAAAGTGATGTTGGAAATAATTACGTACTTATATCAACAAAAAGAAAACTACCCATTATTTATAAATGAAATAAATAAAATTGAGGAAAAAATAGGATTAGGAAATTTAGATTATGAAGCACTTGCAAAAATTATAAGCCAACTATTTACAATATATCACTGTGATAGTATACATGGAAATCTAAAAGAATTTGGATTAAAGGATCGAATTGGTAGACTTTGTGGAAAAAATATAGAAAGTGGCGTAATAATTTCAAGATCTATTACTGGAATTAGAGAAGATCAATATGAGTTTTAGAACGGTTGTTATCACAAGACAATCTAGAATGAGCTATAAGAATAGGTTTCTAGTTGTGAAACAAGATAGTAGTGAAAAATACATTCACTTGTCAGAAATAGATACAATTATAGTGGATTCAATCTCTGTATCTATTTCTACTTATCTTTTAAAAGAACTATCGGATAATAAAATTAATATTCTATTTTGTGATGAAAGTCATAACCCATTCGCAGAATTATCTCCCTATTATTCTAGACATAATTCTAGTAAAAGGATAAAAGAGCAAATAGGCTGGAAGCCAAAAGAAAAAGAGGCTTTGTGGACACGGATTGTAAAGAATAAAATGACCAATCAAGCACAAATGTTAAAGAAAATAGGTTCAGAAAAATATGAATTAATTCTAAGTTACCTGTTGGAAGTAACAAGTGGAGATAAAACAAATCGAGAAGGACACTCGGCTAAAGTCTATTTTAATGCTTTATTTGGTAAGAAATTTACTCGAGATGAGGATAACAAAATTAATTCAGCTTTAAATTATGGTTATAATATATTATTATCGACAATTAATAAAGAAATTATTATAAATGGCTACTTGACGCAACTTGGAATTCATCATAAAAATGAATTCAATATGTTTAATCTGTCTTGTGATTTAATGGAACCATTTCGAGTAGTTATTGATAATTTCGTATATTTTAACCAAAATAGAAAGTTAGATAAAGACTATAAATTAGATATAATTGATATTTTTAATAGAAAATATAAATACATGGGAAAAAGTTATGTTCTAAAAGATATTATTAAAATGTATGTGAAGATTACTTTAGAATCCGTTCAAAATTTAGAAAAATATAGGGATTTTGAATTTTATGAAGGATAGGTTTATGCGAGTAATTGTATTTTTTGATTTACCAAATGTATCTAGTAATGATAAAAGAAATTATCTTAAATTTAGAAAATTTCTTATAAATGAAGGATTTATTATGATGCAAGAATCTGTATATTCTAGACTCGTTTTAAATTCACAACAATCGGAGTTGTTAATGAATCGTTTGAGAAGAAATGTCCCTTCGAAGGGATTAATTCAGTCCTTAGTTATTACTGAAAAACAATATTCTCATATAGAATTTATTATTGGTGAGGGCAATAGAAAAATAATTGATAGTGAAGATAGGTTGATAGTATTATGATGATAAAGTTTAATTTTTTAGATAATATAATAGAAATTACAGATGATTTCATTACGACTATAGAAGTAGAAAATAAAAAATACTTTTATCGAATTATAAAAAATCTGTATGATATTGAAAAAGGGATTCTTTCCGAAAATATAGTATTTTTTGATGAGAACAGAAAAGAATTAAATAGGAATGGAAAGATTAAAGTTTATACAAATTATTTTGAATTACAGCCTAATTCTAATAAAGTGACAAATGAAATGACTAAATATTTTTCGAATCTTCTTCTTGAAGAAGATAAGTTAGCTATACAAAAACAATATAAAAAATTAGTAAATTTATATAAGAAATTTCTTAATAATTTAGATATACCATTAGTTGTAGAAGAGAATAATAGTATTGATAATATATTGAAGCAGTTAAAAGTAAGTTTTAATGTACAAGACAACCTTTTAGATAATTTACTTTTGATTCTGGATATAGAACATGTATTTCAATTTAACGATCTATTGATTTTTGTAAATTTAAAACAGTATTTAAATAAGGTAGAATTGATTGAACTATACAAATATGCTATATATAATAAAGTTCAAATCCTGTTGATTGATTCACAAAGTTATGGTTGTACACAAAATTATGAAAAAAAATTGATAATAGATGAGAATTTAGAGGAGATTGTGTTATAATTTATCTAGAGATAACATTAAAAAATACCATTTAAACTATATTTATCTATGGGTATAGTGATAACTTTGATTTAATTCATTTGAGGTTTTAGATCTATGTTATCTTGAATGGTATTAAAACTATTTTCTATTTTGCATGAGTGCGATTATTGTTTTAGATCTATGTTATCTTGAATGGTATTAAAACAGAGTGTTTTATAT
>CAJTSN010000042.1 GCA_910578745.1 uncultured Bacilli bacterium | reverse complement strand
CATAAAATCATGTTAGGAATAGAGGTCGTACTACTTTGCATGATCGTAGCGATATTAGGAACAAATGCAGCGAGTAGTAACCTGCCATCGAATGGAGTAAGTTATGGAAAGAATAATCAAACAACCGTAGAAGGAGCTTTAAATGATTTATATACGAAGGCGAACTATGGAAATGCAACAGCTTCCCAAATTTTGAAAGGGCAAACTGCTTTAGTCGGAGGGAAAAAAGTTACAGGAACAATGCCAGATAGAAGATATACTGGAAATATAACAGGGGGATTAAATGTCTCCTATCCAAATATAGCATTAAATGTGGGGGCAAATACCCAACTTACCACAGGTACGGATGGGGTTAATTATATAGCAACATCGCCACCACAAGGATGGTATGAAGGAGGAGGAAGTTCTTATGCAGTAATACCTACAGCCGAAGTAGCAAACTTATATGGAATAACAGGAGATAAATTAATACAAGGGACAACAATAGCAGGGGTAAATGGAACGATACCAGTAAGAGGTGGTTCAAGTCAAGCAACCCAAGTCGGTTCAAATGATACATATACTTATTTTACATTTCCATATGGATATTATCCAGCTGAAACTCATTTTAATCAAACAAATTCTTCAGAAGTGTATGCAGCAAATTCTGAAATAGCAAGTGCAATAGGATTAACAGCAAATAAGATAGTGAAGGGCCAAACTGTATTAGGAATTACAGGAACAGGGACTACAGGATATTCAAGTTGTTCTTCTTGTTGTCCATCTTGTCCAAGTGGCACTTTATATAAATATGTCTGGTTTAATAAAACAGGTACAAGTACATTAAATTATTCTTCAGCTAATGGTGCTAAAGAACTCACATTTAGTATTGATTTAGGAAATTCATATTCAAATGTACAACTTGCGTATGCAATAGTTTCACTAGAAAATAGTACTTTCTATTTTGAGATATATGATGGCCGATCATCTAATGATTTTGTGGCTTTCTCTGATAGAAATTGGACTAATGAAATGGGGAGGCTTATAAATGAGACTTTAAATCCGAATAGTACTAGTGTCAGTGTGTCTGGAAGTACTCTTACTGTTAAGGTTGCAAGAAGTGGGGGTATTTACTTTAGAAAGTATGGCGGTTCATTCAGTAGTAATGAAACCATAACTTATAGAATAAAAGGTGCTATTTATTATCAGGTGTAGTTTTGTATTTATTGAGCTAAGTAAAAAAATGATGTGATTTTAATAATTACACCATTTTTTTATGAAGAAAATATATAAGAACTTTTTTCTATTAAGCGGATTAAGAGATTTGTTGAAAAAGTTATTTTAATAACGATTTTCTATGTATGTATGTGTTGAATATTATAAAGCTATTTTTTATCAAAAAAAAAGCGAGATCTTAACAATGTTTTATTGATTAGAATAAGAACATTTTCTCTCGCATTTTTAGTATATTCAATTTTTCATAAAAGAGAATATTTTTGTATTCTCTAGATAGATAAGATAGGCTTATCTATTGTAGAATTCAACGATTAATGATTCGTTAATATCAGCATTAAGTTCATTTCTTTCAGGATAACGAACATAAGTAGCGCTCATTTTAGCTTCATCATATGTAATGAATTCAACACGACGTGGTGCATTTTCTAAAGATGTTTTAATAATAGAAAACTCTTTAGCATTATCTTTTACGGAAATAGTATCTCCTGGTTTACATCTATAAGATGGGATATCCACTTTTTTACCATTTACAGTAATATGACCATGGTTAACGAGTTGTCTTGCCCCTTTTCTTGTAGTAGCAAATCCAATACGATAAACTAAGCTATCTAAGCGACTCTCCAAAAGTCTTAAAAAGTTTTCACCATGAACACCTTTGATTTTTCCAGCTTCTTCAAAAGTTTTTCTAAATTGTTTTTCACTAACTCCATACATAAATCGAACTTTTTGTTTTTCTGTTAGTTGCTCTCCATAATTTGAAGCCTTTCTACGACGATCTTGTCCATGTTGTCCTGGTGCATATGGTTTTTTTGCTAATTCTTTTCCATTTTCTAATACAGAGAAACCAAAACGACGTGATTTTCTGTAAACAGAACCTGTGTATCTTGACATAATTTTTCTCCTTCCTTTTGCAAAGTCATGAGAAACCATTCTTATTTATAGGGTGTTTGTTCTAATATCTTCGCTTTGCAGCAAAAGTTACACAATAATCCCAACTGGTAACAAACACGTTATAAATAAAATAGCAAGCTGCATTGACATAAGCAATTCGATTATATAATTTTATACAGAAAATGTCAATGATTTTCACATATTTGTTTAGGCTGTCTACATAAAAATATTTTCCTATATATAAAAGGTTTATAACTATTAAATTCTTTATAATTGTAATTTTTTCTTTCTTTTGAAAATTATTTTTCATACAGTTGCCCTACACATTCCTAATAGAAATAGAAGGAGAATAATCGTTTCTCTAAATTTCTTGAAAGAAAAATAGAAAAAAAATAAAAAATTCTTCTTATTTATAGAAAAAAAGAGCAACCGTTTAAAGAGTTGCTCTTTTAGAAGTAGAAAATAAATATTTAGAAATACTTTTTTCCTTCGAAACTATTTTCTAGAGGCATACCATAACTTAACGCCCTCTTTTTTAGTTGATCTAATTTTTGTGATGCTTTTATAGTACGTAATTGTAATTCCATATCTGTAATTTTTTTATAAAGAATTGCTATAGATAAATCATTTTCTTGTAAAATACTTTCTACATATTCAAAAGTGACATCTTCTGGGAGTAAAACTCTAAGTTCTTTTAAACAGTTTTCTAGAATATGTTTATTTCTAACTGTATTTTTTTGAGCAAGTAAAAGTGCATTTTCAATTTCTCTTTTTTCTTTTTGTTCCTTAACTAATTCACTTTCAATAGTATTTCTTTCCTTTTTACAAAAAGCTTTCTTTAATCCTTTTTTCTTTTTAAGTTCTGTTAATTCCTCTTTTTTTGCTGTAACATTTTTTTGTTTTCTTAGTAAATTTTCGTTTTCAATATGGGTATATGTTTTTTCTTGAGCAATGTTTCTTTTTGCGTTTTCATATTGTGAGCATAGGGGAATTAATGTATCTTTATGTTCTAAGATTGTTCTAAGTTTATATAAATCTTTCAATTGAGCTTTTAATTTTTCCTCTAATTCTAATTCAGGAAGTAAAAGATGATACTGTCTTTTCAAATCACAATTTATTATGTAACGTACTGTATCTTCATAGGTTCTTGGTAGATAAGAGTTATCTAAGAAATTAACCATTTTATTAAATGTAAAAATAAACTCTTGTAAAATTAAGTCTTGTTTAATTCTATTTTTTGTAAATGCATGTGAATTTACTTTCTCATATAATTCACTAAAGCTTTTATAGTTTGTAAATAATGCTTCAAAACTCTTTTTTTCACCCTCTAAAAATACTTTTTCAAAGTATAGAAATAAATTTTGATAGGAAAAATTTGTTAAGTTATAAGATGTAAGGCTTTCTTTTAAATTATTCCTTTTAGCATACAGGTAGTAATCTTTGAATTTTTCAAAGTTTGGGAATAACTCTAAAAATAAGTTTGTTAAACCTAGACTTGGAATCGTATTTAAATAGGCGTTTATCATCTGTTCTAGTTTATCAATTAATTCTACTTTCGTTGAAATGGTTGTAAGAGAAAAACTATTTTTAAATAATTGTTTTAATTCAGATAAGGACTGGATATTAAAACAATTCTTCTCGAAAGAGACTTGGTAATTGCAATCCTCTTTTCCTATTTTTTTAAAATGCATGCCCATTTTTTGTAAATAGAAAATAAGAGATAAAACTTCTTTATTTTCAGGGACTTTATTTACTTGCATATAAAAGGAATACTTTTCTTCAATTTCCTCAATTTTAGGATGGATTTCTGTAGGACTTAAATGATTTTTATCCGCTTCTAATTTTATACGATTTAATTCAGAAAAATAGAGCATCTTAAGTAATAGAATTCGATTATTTCCACCCTTAATATAGTATTCATGATCTATTTTGAATACTTCTAGTGGTGTATCATGAATTAAAGAACTTTGTTTTACTTGTTTTAAATCATTAAAATAGTAGGAAGGATGACTTTCATAAAGTTCGATGGTTTCTTTTCCCCTTTTTGTATTTAAAAAAGCGTCGATCCAACTTTTATTTTCATAAGAAGGATGATTGGTTCCAACAATATTCTTAATGCATACTTTTTCAGCTCCAATGAGACTTAAAGAATCACTATTTGTAAACCAACGTTCTAATTCTGTTGTATTTTCGGTATAAGAAAGACAGGTTTCTAAAAAATTGTATGGAATTTCATAATGGGAAATACCAAGAGTTCTTAAAAATGAGAATTTGAATGATATATCCATAGAGTTCCTCCTATTCTTTAGTGTACTGTTATGATTATATCATAAAATATCATAAATTTTGAAAAAAAAGATAAAAATTAGTGTTAAAAAATGTCGAAATATGTGCTATCATTATAATAGAGAGGTGAAGACGATGGATACAATGCTTTTGGTTTTGATTTCAATCTCGGTTGTTACCATAACTTTAATTATTATTGTGCTATTTCTAATTCAAAATAAGAAAAATAATTCCATAAAAAAGCAACTTGATAAATTAGAAGTCGAGAAAAATATGCTCGATTCTTCACCTGTGATTCCTGAACTTTCTAAAATAGAGTCTTATAATAAAAACGAAAAATTAGAATCGATGTATAATAATTGGAAAGATCGTTTAAATGTGATTCGAGAAGAGCAAGTTCCTAAGATTAATGATATGCTTTTAGAAGCTGATTATTCTTTACAAAAACAAGACTATAAAAGTACACTTTATAAGATTGCAAGGCTAGAGATGGAAATCTATAAAGTACGTACAAACTCTGAATTTTTATTAAAGGAAATAAAAGAAATTACAAGTAGTGAAGAAAGAAATCGGGCTTTGGTGACTTCACTCAAAAGTAAGTATCGTGAATTATTTCAAAAATATACAAATGAGAAGGCTGAATTTAAGGAAGTTGCCGAAGTTGTAGAACTTCAGTTTGAAAATATTGCGCATCGTTTTGAAGATTTTGAAAATATAATGGATCAAAATGAATATACCGAGGTAGCAGCAATTATTAAGTCGATTGATGAGATGCTGAAACATATGTCCGTTATTTTAGAAGAAATGCCAACGATTCTTATTCTTGCAACTTCCATTTTGCCTAAGAAAATGGATGATGTTTTAGAAGAATATGATGTGATGGTTCGAAAAGGATATCCTCTTGATTATTTGAATGTGGAAGATAATATAAGAGAAGCAAAGGATAAAATTAGTGATATTTTAGACCGAGCAAAGGTTTTGAATGTAGAAAATAGTTTAGATGAACTTAGAGTTCTTGTGACTTATTTTGAAAATATATTTACGGATTTTGAAAAGGAAAAAATAAATCATAAAAATTATGAAGAAGCCAAAAAAATATTTAAGCTTAAATTTGATCATATTCGTAAGATTGTAGCTCAAATTTTAGATCAAATTGAAGAAATTCAAGAATTATATAATTTATCACAAAGTGACATTGTTGAAATAGAAAATATTCAAAAGGATTTAGAAATTTTAAGAGCGGATTATGAAGTATTTATTGAACATACAGGAAATAATACGTTTGCCTATTCACAGCTTTTAAAAGAAGTTGATGTTTTAGCAGATAAACTTGCTCATCTAGAAGAACGTGTCGATATGATTTTGGATTCTATTGGAAGTATGAAAGAAGATGAGAATCGAGCAAGGCAACAGTTAGAGGAAATTAAAACGATTTTAAAAGAATCAAAAAATAAGATACGGGAGTATGATTTACCGATTATTCCAAAAGCCTATTTTATTGAGTTAAATGATGCACAAGTAGCCATTAAGGAAATTGTAAAGGAGTTAGAGAAAAAGCCAATTACGATACAAGTATTAAATACGAGAGTTGATACAGCGAGGGATTTGGTATTGAAACTTCATCGAACAACAAAAGAAATGGTAAAGACAGCCATGTTTGCAGAAATGGCAATTGTCTATGGAAATCGTTATCGTAGTTCCATGGAGGATTTGCACAGAAATTTAGGATATGCCGAAAAGCTATTTTTTGGTGGAGAATATAAAAAATCACTCGAAATGAGTATTAATGCTTTAAATAAAGTCGAAGAAGGAATTTATGATAAATTGTTATCTCTTTATTCCAATGAAAAATAACCAGTTTTGTACTGGTTTTTTAAAGTGTATAAAATAATTTTCATAAATAATAAAAGTATGATATAATGTTTTTGTAGTTTTGGAGGGGATTATGAAAAGATTTATAGAGAATATCAAACGTTATTTTAAATACGCAGTATATTCGGCTAGAGCAGACTTAAAAGCAGAAGTTGCAGGTTCTTATTTGAACTGGTTATGGTGGATATTAGATCCTATGTTTTTTATGATGATTTATATTTTTATTGCAAGTGTTGTTTTTAAAACGACAGAACCCTATTTTCCTGTATTCATTTTTACAGGATTAACTGTATGGGATTATTTTAATCGAAACATAAATGCCAGTGTAAAAATTGTGAGTGCGAATCGAGCAATTGTGACGAAAATTTACATTCCTAAATATATTTTGGTATTGCAGAAATCTTTTGTTACATTTTTTAAAATGCTCATTTCTTGGGGATTAGTAGCGATTTTAATGTTTCTATGGAAAGTCCCATTAACCATCAACATTCTTTATTTTATACCTATTTTACTTGTTTTATATATGATTACTTTTGGTCTTTCTTTAATTCTAACCCATTTTGGTATATTTATTGAAGATTTAGGAAATGTTGTTGCATTAGGACTTCGTTTGGTTTTTTATTTATCTGGTATTTTTTATAATATTGCAACAAGAATTCCTGAACCATTTAATAAAATTTTATTAAATTGTAATCCAGTTGCTTTTATTATTAATTCTTTTAGAGATACCCTTCTTTATGGAAAAGCCCCTTCTTTTCTTATACTTGGTGGATGGTTTATTCTTGGAATTGTTTTGATTGGAATAGGAATACATATTATTCATAAATACGAAAATAGTTATGCAAAGGTGATATAATGGAAAAAGAAGTAGCAATTACAGTTAAGGATTTGCATATTGCTTATCGGGGACTTAAAAAATTTTCTATAAAACGTTCTTTATTGAAAGGCAAAAAGAGTAATATCGAAATTTTTGAAGCGGTAAAAGGAATTTCTTTTGAAGTAGAAAAGGGAAAAATTTTAGGATTTATAGGGAAAAATGGAAGTGGAAAATCGACAACATTAAGAGCTTTGGCAGGAATATTTTCACCAGATAAGGGAAGTATTAATTTACATGGAAATTCAGTTTCACTTCTTTCGATTGGTGTTGGATTTCAACCAAAATTGACTGGAAAGGAAAATATTTATTTAGCAGGGATGCTTCTTGGATTTTCCGAACAACAAATTAAAGACAAAGAAGAAGAAATTATTACATTTGCTGATATTGGAGAATTTATATATAAACCTGTAAAGACGTATTCTTCAGGAATGTATTCCAAATTAGCGTTTGCTATTACAGCCGTTTTAGAAACGGATATTATGTTAATTGATGAAGTATTGAGTGTAGGAGATGCAACATTTAAAGAAAAAAGTTATAATAAAATGCGAGAACTTATTAGTGATGCGAATCGGACGGTCGTTATTGTATCACATAGTTTATCGACTATACGTGAATTATGTGATGAAGTACTTTGGTTACATGAAGGAAACATAAAAAAAATAGGTACACCTGATGAGGTAATACCTGAGTATGAATCCTTTATGGCAAATTAAGATGATTTAGAAAACGTCTTAATTTTTTGTTTTGTACCTATTTCTGATAATTGATGAATTAATAGGCAATCTATAGTATCATTATTTCCATAATATTCTTGTATAAAACCCATATAGTTATAATCAAAACGTTGACTATCTTCCTGACTGACTTTGCGGTCTATATTTCCACAAACATCATAAAAATGTTCATTGATTTTTGTTGCAATATGAATCCCATTTCTTTCATTTCTTAAGGAATAAAACTCAATTTTGTCGGCATCCATAAAAATATTGTATAAAATTTGAGCATACGAAGGACAGTGTCCTGTTAAATAATAGGAGTATACATCCGTGTTTCCTTGATAAGCATAGGAGTAAAGAGAAAGTAGAGCTTCCTTAAAATTGCAATTTATTTTTTCAATCACAGCAATGATTTGTGCTTCTTCATATTTCATGTCCCCACCTCATAGAATATTGTGACATATTATAAGAAAAATGTAAAGGGAGGAATTTATGCTTAGTGTAGGAGAAATCATAGATTTGTGTAGTGGAAAATTGTTATGTGGTTCTAAGAAGGTGGTATGTACAAATTTTGTAAAAGATACAAGAGAACTACAAAAGGGAGATACTTATATTGGAATTGTGGGTGAAAACTATGATGGAAATTCATTTTATAAAGAGGCCATTAAAAAAGGAGCGAACTGTGTCATTTTAAATGAATCCTACTTTGATAAGCAGAAAGTAGAAGAGAAGATCCCTGTCTTACTTGTCAAAGATACCTTAGAATGTTTAAATGTGTTAGCACAATATAAAAGAAAACATGTAGAAACTTATTTTATTGGGGTTACAGGTAGCGTTGGAAAAACCTCAACGAGAGACATGATTTATAGTGTTCTATCTAGAAAATATAGTACGCTTAGAAATGAGAAAAATTATAATAATCAAATAGGGGTTCCTCTAACTATGCTTAAAGTTCAAAAAGAAGAAATGGCTGTTGTGGAAATGGGTATGAATCAGCTAGGAGAAATTGAAAGATTATCTAAAATTGTAAGGCCTCAAATTGGAGTTATTACCAATATAGGGACTGCCCATATAGGAAAATTAGGAAGTAGAGAAAATATTTGCAAGGCGAAATTAGAAATTACAACAGGCATGGACAAAGATGGTATTTTAATTTTGAATCAAGATGATGATTTATTACATGCTTATTATGAGAAAAACAGAAATAATCGAAAAATGATAACAATAGGTATAAAAGAAGAAAGTGATTTTGGAGCAAAAAATATAGTTCTAATGGAAGATAGTACAACATTTACTGTAACCTTTTATAATCAGGAATATGATGTATATGTACCAATTCCCGGTTTAGCGTTTGTATATAATGCTCTTGTAAGTATTGCTGTTGGAACGCTTTTAAAAATGGATATGGAAACCATTTTAGAAGGAATTAAAAATGCATCGATTACGAAAAAAAGATTAGAAATTGTGAAAAGAGAAAATTATACGATTATTAATGACTCTTATAATGCGAGTGAAGACTCAATGAAAGCGAGTCTACAAGTTTTAGCGAGTAGAAATGAGAAACGTAAGATAGCTGTTTTAGGGGATATGTTGGAATTAGGAGAATTCAGTGAAAAGATTCATAGAACCATTGGAGAATCGGTTGCTATGGCAAACATTGATTTATTAATTACAGTAGGTCAAGATTCAAAATATATAGCAGTGAGTGCGAAAGAAAATGGAATGGATAAAAAAAAGATATATTCTTTTCATGAGAATAAGGAAGTCATCTATTTTTTAAAAAAGGAATTAAAAGATGGAGATGTTCTTTTATTTAAAGCTTCCAATCGATTAAATCTATCTGAGATTGTAGAAAAGTTATAATCAAATATAACTTTTTTTAATTTAAAAATATTAGTTCTTACTATAAAACCTTTATTTTAAGGCATTTATATATAATTTAAAGGTTATTTTGTTACTAATTTACTACTTTTCAATAGAAAGTCCTAATACTTAAATGTAATCGTTGTATTTTTTTCTAAATTATAGTATAATAACTTCATATTTAAAGGAGAGACTTATGACTGATTTCAGTAAAGAGGCTAGATTATTTATGATTTTTGATTTACTTGGTGATACTGAGAGAACTGGACCTATACTTTGGAAAATAGATAGGAAAAGATTGGAAGATGTTAAAAATCATATACTAGATCTATTATTTATGGCTAGAATTTTAAGACAATATCTTCCAACAGAATTAAGTTTTGATAAAATAAATGATTATATTTTATGCCATGATTTACCAGAAGCAATAACAGGAGATATAACAAAATTTGAAGGAGTATCAGATGAAGAAATACGACGAGTAACAAATATAGCTATTAAATATTTATCTACCGTATTTAATGATGTATTAGATTTTTCTACAATTTTAAATAATTATGAAAATAGAGTCGATATTGAAACCAAAGTAGTTCATATGTTAGATAAAGTTCACTCTTCAACAACTTTTATAAAATATCAAAGTGAGAAAAACATAGATATGAATAATCCAGAAATTATTCCAATTTTAAGAAATCATCCATTTGTAGTAAAAAAAATTGCTGAAAAGAAGGATTTAGCAGATATATTTTTTGAGTTTCATATGAAATCTATTATTTTTTCGGAACAAGAAATAAAAAAATATGGTATTAGTAATGAAAATGCGAATAGAATTGTAAATGTTATTAGAGAGTTTGCAATGGAAATATATAATCAAAAACAAAAAGGTTCTTGGTCAAATATCAAAAAAGATTTTCCAATAGAAGCAATGAAATTATTAAATTATTAAATTATTAAATTGAAATTTAATAAAAAAGTCATTTTTATTATGACTACGTAACTATAAACAGAACATAATAAAAAACAAAAATAAATTTGCTACATGCTTCATGTTACATAATAAGGATAGTATTACCCTTATTATGACGAGGACTTTAGTGGCTATGCCACTAGTCCTCGGATAAATTTACTACTATGTCATTTTGCATAGTAGATTTTTTATATGCTTATTTATATCAAACAAAATCAATTTAAAAATTTTACTACCAATTTACTACTTTTAAAAGTAAAAATATAATCAATTATAACAATTTATGTAAAATCTTTCAAAAATAAAAATGCTATAAACACTTATAAATAAATGATATAACAACATTTAGGAATATATAAATAGTTACTTAAAAAATTTTGTTATACTCTTATATAGATGAAATGAATGCTTTTCTTTTCATCTATATAACTATGTCTTTTCGAATTGAAACATTTCTTATTGTATAAATCGTAAAGAATTGTTTAAAAATGTGTGTTTGTTTATAGAAAGCATTTGGAAATATACCGATGAGCGTATTAATTGAAAAAAGAATAAAAAAGGAAATATATTGATTTATTAAATATAGAAAAAGGAGATAATTTCTGCTATACTAAATTATAGAAGGAGTTAAGAGAAAAATTTCTTGGTATATCTAGATAGAATGAAAGAGTAAAGAAATGAAACTGATTTTATAAAAATTTATAATTTTAATGAATAATTTGTAGGAGGATGTCATATGATAAGAAGTGCAAGTGAAACTGAAGATTTTCCGTATAGAATGAAAACGATGTGTTATTTTGAAGTAGATAGGAATGGAAATTTAAAACGAATTTCGCATAAAAATAAATCAGATATGGAAGGTGTTTTAGAGGCTTTAAAAAAGGCAGAACAAGGCATAACAAAACTGTATGCAGTATGGCCTGGGAATTGGAGTAGCGATTTATTTATCATAGATGATTTAGAAAAATTTGCTGAGGAGTTTGAATTATATAGTACAGTCTAAAAAGAGAATGAAATATTGTTTTGATAAACGGTTGATTTGTTTTAAGAAGTTGTGTTGTAATTTAATTAGAAAAGTGCATTTCAGTAGCACTTTTTTTCTTTTATCGTATTATATATTGTGAGGTGAAAGGAATGGATTGGTTTTCAGAATTAAACCCAGTCATTCAAGCACTGATTGCTACGACATTTACATGGGGAGTTACAGCCTTAGGAGCGTTAGTCGTTTGTTTTTTTAAAACGATGAACGGTAAATTTTTAAATACGATTCTAGGTTTTAGTGCTGGTGTTATGATAGCTGCATCTTTTTGGTCATTGCTTGCCCCTGCTATTGAATTATCAGAGGAACTTGATTATGTAGTTTGGTTATTACCGATGCTTGGATTTATTGTGGGTGGTTTATTTGTTCTATTATCGGATACCTTTTTAGATAAAGTTTTAAAGGAAAAAGTAAATTCAAGCAAGGCAGCTTCGCTTAAGAGGAGTATTCTTTTGGTCTCTGCCATTACAATTCACAATATACCAGAAGGTATGGCGGTTGGGGTTGCGTTTGGTGGACTTGCAAGTGGAATTGAAGGAATGACTGTAATTGGTGCTACTATGTTAGCTATTGGTATTGGTATTCAAAATTTTCCAGAAGGAGCGGCGGTTTCTTTACCACTTCGAAATGAAGGATTTTCAAGATTTAAGAGCTTTATGATTGGGCAGGCCTCTGCTTTAGTAGAGCCTATATCTGCAATTCTTGGAGTTGTACTTGTATTAGCTATAAGAAATATTTTACCATTTTTACTTGCTTTTGCTGCTGGAGCCATGATTACAGTAGTCGCACGTGAATTACTTCCTGAATCAATTAAAGAAAATAAAAATTTAGCGACAATAGGGGTCTTGTTTGGATTTGCTCTCATGATGGTATTAGATGTCGCTTTAGGTTAGTTTCTGTTTCTATTTCATTAATGGATCATTCAATATCGGGGTTATTTTTGTATAGATGTAAAGGGGATTTATTGTAGAAGACATGGCATATTGAAAGTGAAATGTGTAGTTGTTGGTTATTTATTGAGACCTTTATGAATAAGATTCTCTATAGGGAAGGCAGTATACTCTGTTTTTAAGTGAAATCAATAAAAATAGACAAAAATATCACTTTAAATTACAGAAGGTAAAAGGTGTGAATGAAAAAGAAAAAACATTTAGGAATACGGTTTTGTATGAAATGTTCTAATAGACCATTATTTTTTCTTAGACTGTTGACAAATATAGGAAGCAGTCTTTTCATTTATAAAAAAGTATAGTATAATAAAAAAGCGAGAAAAATGTTCTTATTCTAAC
>CAJTSN010000041.1 GCA_910578745.1 uncultured Bacilli bacterium | reverse complement strand
CGTGTAAGAGTATATCAGAGACAAAAGTGATTGTTCAAAAACAGGGTTGTGAAATTGATGAAGAAACAGGAGAAATTGGAACGAAGAAAGATACAACCCCTGTTGGAACCGTTATTTCTTATATGGGAAACAATGCTCCAGATGGCTATCTATTCTGTGATGGTTCAACGTATAAAATTAGTGAATATCCAAAACTTGCAGAGCAAATTAAGACGGAATTTGGAAGTTATAATTTCTTTGGTGGGGATGGAACAACGAATTTTGCTGTACCTAACTTAAAAGGCGAATTTTTAAGGGGAACAGGTAGCAATGATCATAAAAATTCAGGAAATGGCTCAGATGTTGGAATACATCAGAATGGTACAGAGCATTGGAATATAGGTACTTGGACATCTTCATCAACAGTATTCTTATTCACAGAAGCTTCTACTATATCTAGGTTGTCTCCGAAAAATGTGGATAGTGCAACTAAAATTTCAGCAGGATATAGACAAATTGCTTTTAGTAGTGAGATTAGTCCTGTAACAAATAGACTGCAAAGCTTTACATCAAGGCCAACGAATACATCTGTTTTGTATTGTATCAAATATTAGAGTTGTTTGGAAACTATACCCAATTTCTATCAAAATTATAAAAACCACATAATAATACAGCAATTTTAGAAAAATTTGATAGTTGCACCTACATTTAGTGCAATTGAGCTTTTTTTCATAAAAGAAGAAGGAATTTATCTTTATCTACGCTATGTTAGCTATAGGAGGTAAGATAAATGAATTGTACAAAAAATATTCTCAAACGAACAAGTGATGTTGTCTTTAAAGCTTTTATGTTGAGTGATAATACAAAAGAATACAAAGCAAAGTTACTAAATCTAATTACAGAAATTCCTTATGAAGAATTATTAAATGCCACATATGTAAGTAAAGAATTTCCAGTAAACAATAAGAATGATAAAAAGTATCGTAGTGATATTGTGGTAGATCTTGATAGACATATTCTAAATTGTGAGATGAATGATCAATATTATCAAGGCCTATTTATCAAAAATAATCGCTATATTAATAAAATTGGTGGAGATTCTTTTGATAAGGGAGAAGATTATCTAGATATAGTAGATATCATTCAGATAAACATCGATAACTTTACAAAATATAAAGGAAATAAATTAGTGTATGAATTTTCAATGTATGAAAAAGATACAAGAGAGCTGGAAGAAGAAGGACTAAAAAGTTACCATATAGACCTAGACTATTTAAGAAAGAAATGCTACAATATAGAAAAGTTGAATGAATTAGAGAAAATGTTGATGTTATTTATTGTAGAGAGTTTTGATGAGTTAAGGGGCGGTATTTATATGGAACAATACATGCAAGATGCGATGGAAGAGTTAGAAAGAATCAGTCGAGACGAAAAAATCATAGGCTTATACGATGCTGAGAAGGTAGATAAGAAAATTAGGAATACGCAGATTAAAGGAGCTAGAATGGAAGGCAGAGTGGAGAGTCCAAATAGAAATTGCACATAATCTAATTAAAATGGGAATGCCTATACATCAAATTAGTGAAGTAACCTCTTTATCTATTGATGAAATTGAAAAACTGAGAGTGTAAAAATTTCTGTGTAAAACTAGTAAATGAAGAATAAAATTATTTCTTAGGTAAAGTTATGTTTAAAATTTTCATATTATAAGTCTTTTTCTTGCAATATATTTTAGTAATGGAATGTCATATAGGCAATTACATCATTACTTTTAGTTTTACTATAATAAAAGGGTAGGTACATTCATACCTACTTTCTTTTATTTTCTTTTTTTCTTTTCGTTATAGTATCCTTTTCTACAAATGAATTTATCGGTTGTAGCAAGCACACCTGGTAAAATAAGTAAAATGAGTAAAACGGCAGCAAAAGTTCCTTCAGAAATTGTTTCACATATTTTGGCAGCAATCGCTGATGCGAAATTCGCTACTACTAATGTAACAATAATTAATATAGATGAAGAACTAATGATTGTATGTATAGATTTGTTGTATGCATTAATAATAGAATCTTTTACTCCCATTGTTAATCTAGACTCACGATAATATGCGGTATAAACAATTGCGTAGTCAATGGTAGCTCCCATCAATATTGCCTGCACAATTAATAAAGATATAAAATATACAGCGCCTCCTGAGATAGAGATCGCACTCATCGTGACATACACGGCTGTTTGAATAATAAGTACAAGTACACTTGGTATAATTAAATCTTTAAATGTGATAGCGACTACAATGAATATAAAAATCATAGTGAGTAGAGTAATTTTGTTTAACTCTTTATTAAAAGTTTTGCTCATTTCAACCGCCATGGAAGAATTTCCAGCTATATAAATTCCATCTTTATCTCCCACTTTATTTTCCATTGATTCAATGAATTTATAGACATCTTCTCCTTCAAATGAATATTTCGTATTTAAAATAACTCTTGAATATTTATCAGAAACAATTAATTCTTTTGATGTATCAATTGTTTTTTTCGAATTCGTTATTGTTTTTCGTTTATCTGCATTTATAAAATCATCAAATCGACTATCTCTTATAATATCTGTATTTAAATAGTTGATAAACTCTTCAACAGTCATGGTCCATGTGTCATCAAACTCATGTTGACTATTATAGTACAAATAGACTAAATCTATTAATGATTGATCTAAGTCATCACTTAATATTTTTAATATTGCAAAAGCCTCATTAGATGTATATTCTGTTTTTCTTAGTGACTGATTCATTAAAGAAGCAATCGTATTTAGTTTCTCTTTTTTTTCATAATCGAAATTTCCTGAGAACTCTTTATTATTCATGACATTATTTACAATGAAATGAACAAAATCATATAATGAAATTGTTTCATTTGCTTTTATATATTTAGAATCATATAAACTAAATAATAAATGCATTGTATCTGAATTGATATTTAATAATGTACTTAGTTGTTTTGGAGAATAATTTTTATGATTTAAAGTTGCATTCATTACTTCTTTCACTAACGTTAATTGCTTGAAAGAAGAGGCAGATATTTTATTAGATAATAAGGGATTTTCCTTGTTATCTATGATGAAATTTGCTAAGGATAAAGGTGTCATAGTCTTTTCTTTTGTATGATAGTCATAAACCCCAAATATTTGTTTTACTTGTGATTCCTCTACACCTATTATTTGACTTATTTCTGTGTAATGATAAGCAGTCGTTGTATGATTTACAATTTGATATCCTATAGTAAGTAATTCTTTTGCTGTCTCTAAGTGGGCAGATAATAAAGGATTTTCTTTATTTTGATATAGAAAATTGATTAATTCTTTTATAGAGATATTTTTTAAATTTAAAGCTTGGTAATCATAAACTCCATATATCATGCTTATTACTGTTTTATCTTGTGATAGAAAAAGTGAAATCTCTTCTGCACTATACATAGTAGAAACATTGTTCATAATATGTGTAGCCATTTTTAAGGAAGAAATTTGATTGGCATCTAATTGTGCTAGAATCGTTGTATCTCCTAGTAATGTGTTTATAAACTGAAGAGGAGTCATAAGATAGGTTCCATTTAAATCTCCAGTGATTGCTTGATTTAATTTTTCGCCTATTTCTTGTTTGATTCCAAACATAGAATATAAGTTTCCATTTGGTAACTCTTTATTATAATAGGAATTCAAGAGTTCTATTTTTTGTAATAATTGAATGGTTTCTTGATGAAAATAATCTTTATAAGCATCTTGACTGGCCATAGAAAGCGCTGTAGTGGCGAAATCATTTAAAGTCAGTTTCGATTCTGTTGTATTCCCTGTATAGTAAATATATAATAGGGATAGAGTTTGATCATCGAAAGAAAATCCAAATTGGCGAAGTGATTCTTTCATAGAAGAAATATCCAATTTTGTATTGATATTTTTTTCATTACTTAAAGTGGATAATAAAGTTAATGACTGAAGTGTATTTTCATCAAATAAGTTTTTATAGGCATCTTCTTTAGCCATAGAAAGTGCGAAATTCGCAAATGCATTCAAAGTCATTTCTGTATCGCTATTTTCGAATGTACTATAAAGTAAAAAGAGTTGTTCTATTTGATTTTTATCCATTCCAAACAAATTTGCAAGTTCTTCTTCCTTCATTGCTTTATTGATTTTAGATGTATCTGTAAAGATTTGTAATTGTTTTAACTTTGATATGGTTGTTTTATCAAAGCTACTTGCATATTTCGAATCATTTAGGACATCTTTCAATATAAAATCGACAAAATCTTTAATCGTCATTTTCGTATCTAGATTTTTGCTATTGTAATAAATTAAAATATTGGATGCCTCTTCTTCCTTCATTCCCAAAATGTTTGCAAGTTCCTTTGCCGTTCTTTTTTGATTTATCAAAGAAGAATCTGTAAAATTTTGAAGTAGTTCTAAATTCTCTTTTGTATCTTGATTTAAAGATGAATTCAAATTTTCATTGGAATAAATATCTGACTGAATAAATGAAATAAATTCATTTAAAGTCATAGTGTTTTCTTTATCTTTACTATAATAGTTATAGTAGATGATCTTAATTAAGTATTCATCGATTTGAGTATCTTGCCCTAAATCTTTAAATTTATGATTTAACTCATTATAAGTAAGTTTTTCATTTATAGTATTTGAATAGCATAATACTTGATCGATTTTTTTATCTTTTTCTAACTCTTTACAATAAGAAGCGATGAAGTCTTCATATTTATTTTCATATACAATGGCAATTTGATTCGTTGCTTGAAATACGGAACCTACTTTATCTTGTTCAGAATCTGTATAAAGAATTTTTACATTGCCTTGTAAAAGGTAAGCAACTATAAATAAGAGAACAATTAAAATGGATTGTATGTATCTTGATTTATAACTAAAATTTCCTAATTTATTTAAGTTGAATTTAGGTGATTTTTTATGTGTTTTTAAGATGAAAGGATCAAATAGTAATAGTAAGGCAGGTAAGCAGAAAAAGATACTAACTAAACTTAACAATACCCCCTTTGCTAAAACAAACCCTAAATCTTTACCAATAGTAAAACTCATAAAAACAAGTGCAAGTAATCCAACAATGGTTGTTACGGAGCTACTTGTGATTGATTTAAAGGATTGATACAAAGCTTCTTTCATAGCATCGAGTTTATTATTGTAATTTTCCTTTTCTTGTTTATATCGATTGGATAACATAATTGAATAATCCATAGATAAAGCAAGTTGTAAAATGGCAACGATAGAATTTGTGATTGATGAAACACTATCAAACATAATATTTGTTCCTTTATTGATAAATACAGCTATGCCAATTGATATTAGATATAAAAAGGGTTCAATATAGGAATCACTTAATATTACGAGAATAATCATCGCGCATATAATGGCAATTACGACAATCGATAATTGTAAGATTGGTTTATTTTCATCATAAATAGAACCACTCATGCCTGCCGTTTTAAAGTTTTCACTCACTTCATTGTATACATTTATGGCTTTTTCTGAATCCGCATAGTCATCTACATGCAATACATACAAAGTGTAATTTTCTTTATTGTAGGTTGTTGTTGTATCATAATCCACAGAGTGAACATCATTGATATTTTCTAGTTTTTTTAAAGTATCTTGCTTTTCATCCTCTTCTAAATCTTTAAATAGAACATTAAGAACAGATGAATTTTGTTGTGTGAATGATTCATCCATAATATCTTTTCCTATTTTTGTTTCTGAAGAAGAAGGTAGGTATTTCATAATATCTTCGTTTATATTGACCTTTGTAGATAAATAGAAACTAAAACCAGCAGCTACTAAAAATAAAACCAGAAATACATATCTTAATTTCACGATTACATCGGTTATTTTTCTCATATTTTTTCCTCCATTCGACATAATATTTTATTTCTATTTCAATAAAAATGCATCAACAAAAATAAAAATATGTATAGATAAACAACACATTTCTAAAAACATATTATCAAATAAACATCATTTTGTATTTTATCTTTACAAATGTTTAAACTTAGATATAATAGGAGTAGGTGGTTGAAATGAATAAAAAAGATTTACGTGTCATAAAAACAAAAAATATGCTTTATACAACTTTAATCAGTTTGATGAGGGAAAAAAGGTTTGAAGAGATAAAAGTTTCCGATATTTGTAGTCAAGCTTTAATTAATCGTTCTACATTTTATTCACATTATAATGATAAATATGAGCTTTTGGCAGACTATATTAATGACTTAAAAAAATCTCTACTTTTAGAACTAGAAAAAAATAAAAATACTTTGAATACGAAAGAGTATTATTTAGAAATGATTAAGTTGTTTTTAAATCATATTGATGAAAAAAGAGAAATCTATTTATCGACGGTCATCAATAATCATAATAGTATTATGATGGATATTGTGTACGATGTATTAGTACATGATATTTCTTCTGATTTAAAGAAAGAAGAAAATAATCAAATTCCAAGGGATATTATTGCGAAATTCTATTTAGGCGCAGTCGTTAGTGTGGGAATTGAATGGTTAAAAAATGGAAAACAATATACAAAAGAAGAATTGCTAGAATATTTTGATGTATTAATTCCAAACGAATTAAATTATAAACGTTAAGGAATAAGAGATATAGAAAAATGTAAGAACAATACATGTCATGAATGGTGTGATAAGCTAAAGATATTGATACAAAAAGCAATGCATGATAGAAAAAGTTCTATAGAACAAAAAGTTTTAAAATTTGATGAAGAGTATATAGAGAATTTTGACGAACAATTTAATAACATATTGAGTGATGCGATTGAAGAAAATAGGACAAAAGCAAAAACACACTATGATAAAGAAGAAATCGCATTAACGAATCGGATACTAGAATATAAGATAAATTACTTTTTGGGGATGTATGATTTTAGTCTACCATATGATGACAATTTAAGTGAGAGGGCCTTACGTGGAATTAAATCAAAGATGAAAATAGCGGGACAGTTTCAAAATATAGAGTATGCGAAGTATTATGCAGATATTAAGACATACATAGAAACCTGTTATCGAAATTCTATTAATCCAACGGATGCATTGATTTGCTTAATGGAAGATAACCCTGATACTGTAGAAGAAATTTTTAACTAAAAAATGATGCGATTTTATAATCTCACCATCTTTTTGGCATAATCGACTGTGAACAGTAACATAGAAGTTGGATAGAAACGTTTTATTCTAGGTTTATTTTAATTTGTTGTTTTTATAATTTTTGCCTAAATAGTTAGTTTCGCAAGAAGTCTATTTATTATATATTACATCAACAGGTCTCATTTTAGAAAATTTAACTAAAGGAATAATACTAGAAATGCCTGTAATTATAAAAATGGTAATGAATAGATAAAAGACAATTCGGAAATTTACAAGAAAAGGCGTTAAAACTAAACCTACTCCGCTCAAAATAGTATTATTTAGTAAAGTAGATACTTCTATTAACCCAATTGTTGATAAAATACCTGTAAAAATTGATATGATAAATCCTTCTAAAATAAAAATTTTAATAATATCATTTTGCCTTGTTCCTAATGCTCGCAAAATGCCAATATTTTTTTTTTGATAATGAATACTAGTAAAAATGAAATTTGAAATTAATATAATTGCAAATAATAACAAAGCTACGCTTAGGTAAGATGTAAATTTTCTGAGCATATTTATTGTATCCATATGACTACGTATATCGTATGAATACGGAGTTTCAGCGGAATATTCACCATAGATTGGAAACTCACTAAATAGTTTCCTTAACTTTTTTTCATCGTTTTCTGCGATTCTAACACCTATTGCACTAAAGTTACTGCCTATATATTTAGATAATAAAGATTCAGATAGATATGTTTGATTTTCATCATCGAGCATACCTATTAGCCCAATAATTTCAATATCTTCAAAAGATTCATCATAATTATCAAGGCTGACTTTTAAATTAATATGTTTTCCTATTATATTTGTGTTTATATGCTTTGTAAAAAAGACTTTCTCTGCCTCACGTTCCTCTAAATCTGGCTGACTGTTTAGATAATCACTTAACTGATTCATATAAGCAGTTAGATTAAAATTTTTTGTTTGCTGTACATTTAAAATCATCTGATTTTTTTTTAAATTTTCTACCTGTAACCACTCTGCCCCATTATAATATTCAATCTTTCTATTTAAGTAATTAATACTTGTATCAGGTAAAAAATTTCTAAATTCTATGTCATCACTAGAAAGCTCATATTTGTAATCTAGGCTTAACTGATTTGATTGGTTACGATTATATAAATCAATAAAGCCTTTTTTTACATAAATTTTATTATAAATAAAGTTCGATAAGGCAACCATATCTTTTATTAGAGGACCACCATACTTTGTGTCATTTTTTAAAACTTGAAATTTATCTATATCATACTTGATAATACCTACAATTTTAATATTTTCAATATTACCAAGAGTAAAATATTTACTTGCATTTAATAATTCATCATAATTTGAAGGATAAAAATTTTCAAACATTCCATATTCATCTTGTTCTCTCGTTTTAATTCCATATTGAATAATTAAATCTGCCAAATAATTTGAAATAAGGATTTCATTATAAGCAGTTGGTATATTGCCAATAATTCTTTCTCTATCAAAAGTATCATCAACTTCTACAATTTCAGGAGTAAATGAGGTAAAATATACGTCTGTGGTGTCGTTTTCAATATCGAGAACAATATTTAATTTCATTACATCAATAATATCTAGATTTGCATATTCATTAGAAAATCTATACACTATATCATAATCTCTTTGATTTAACATTTTGCTAATATTTTGAATATCTTTATTGTTTAAATGAATATTCGCACCCCTGTGATCAGCTGAATCTTTATATGTTTTCTTCTCAATTTGAATATATGATTGTCTTTCTTGCTTCATATATTTAGCGTGAGATAGGGATAAATTATATGTTGTTAGTAAAAAAGATAATGATAAAAAAATCATGGCAAATGTTGAAAGCAAAATTGTAAAAATTAATTTACATTTTTTGTGGGAAATGCTACTCCATCCAAGTTTTAAACAGTCTTTTATGGGTAACTTTGCTTCCATGGTTTTATATTCATTCAAAATAGCATTATCCAAAATAGGACTATTATTATTTATTACAATTCCATCTTTTATTTCAATGATTCTATCTCCATATATTTTAGCTGATTCCTTATCATGAGAAACGATTATTACTAACTTATCTTTACTAATTTCCTTCAATAGTTTTAAAACTTGTTCTCCATTTTCGCTATCCAAATTCCCTGTTGGTTCATCAGCTAATATTATTTTAGGATTTTTTACAAGTGCTCTTGCAATTGCTACCCTTTGTTTTTGTCCACCAGATAATTCATTTACTTTTCTCGTCTTTAACTCCATCAAATTTAAACTTTTTAAAAGCTTGTCAATTTTTGTATTATTAACTTTTTTTCTTTGAAGTTTAAGTGCTATGGCTATATTATTATATACATCAAAATCTTCTAATAAATTATAATCTTGAAAAATGAAACCGATATAAGTATTTCTATATGAATCGAAATCTTTTTGAGAAAATGTTTTACTACTGACGTTCAAAATTTCCATATCTCCAGCATTATAGCAATCTAGTCCTCCAAGAACATTTAATAAAGTCGTTTTCCCTGAGCCACTCTTTCCAAGAATAAATACCATCCCATGGTCATCAAATTCAAGTGTTACATTATTGAGTGCTAATGTTTCATTTCTGCTTTTTGAAATATATCTTTTACAGATACCTTTAAGTTTAATCATAACATACCTTTCTTATCTCAAAATTAATACAACATCCTTCATCGAATTAATCAATACTATTCATCCATTTTTAAAAAGTATAACATACCGCCTAGTAAATGTAAATGTTAATAAACTGAAATAATTCCTACTTTCTTCTTTTTTGACAAAAAAGTGACACACTTTTAATCTTGTAGCATATGATATTATAAATAGAATTTCTAGTGTATATTCATGAGACTATCAATTTGAGTTTCAATATTAGAAATATTTGAAAAGTACTAAATATTATTTAGTGTTTTAAATAAACCAAATTATTATCGTTTAAATAAAATAGAGTATTTATTAGACTTATTCGGAAACTAAAAATATGATAATATAAAATTGCTAAACATGAAAAAGGAAGAATAGAAAGTGACCTTTATGGAATAACTAAATTCATGTTTAGCGATTTGAATTCTTCTAGTTATTCCATAAAGGTTATTTTTGATAAAAAAATATATGAAGGATGTATGTAGTAAAGAAGAGTTAAATAAATTAAAACCATGGAAATATAAGAGATTGATTTTGCAACAGTATGTAAAATGGAAACAATAGTTGGGGGCTCCTTATATAGAAAAACATAAAAAAGGTGGGAGAACTAGTAAATTCACAATACATGAAATGATGATACTATTTTTAATCTACGTTAAAAATTATAGTGCGATGGAAGACTATGCTTTTGAATTTAAAGTTTCAAAAAGTACGATATGTACTAAATTTGATAATTCAGAAGATAGGCAAATTGATATAACAGAAATAAGAATTGAAAGACCCAAATATAATCAAAAGAGTAAATATTCAGGAAAGAAAAAATACCATACAATGAAAATACAGATTATTCGTAGCGTAGAAACAGGTTTTATTTATGAAATAGAAGTAGGACTTGGAGCTGAATATGACTTTCATTTATCGAAAAGAATATTTGAAGGGACAACAAGTAATGTAACTTATGAAGTTGATTTAGGATATTTAGGGATGGATAAAATTCATAAAAATTCTAAGTATCACAAATTGACAGACGAAGACATAGAAGAAAATAAGGATTTAGCAAAAGAAAGAATTTTTATTGAACACATACATTTATGGATAAAAAGATTTAAAATATTGCCTACAAGATTTAGGAATCATTTATCTTATTTTGCCAAATTTGCAGTATTATTATGTGGCTTTTATAATTTTGATAGAGCCTAAATACAGTTTCCGAACAACTCTATTACATTAATACATAAGAGAATATTCAAATCCAATTTTTTTCTAAATTTGAAAATTCTCTTATGTATTATAGGTCTCTGCAAATACTTCGTTATATAGGGTTCATATTCTACCTTTGTGACATTATTTTTTCTTTCATTTTAAAGAAAAAATTTTTCAGACAATTCTATTTTTTAAACATATTTTTCTAGCAATAGTTTTTTCAGCAAGTTTTTTCCTATTAATATCAATGAATTTATCAAATATTATACTACCTTTTTACACTTTATTCACTAAAGGGGGTGTTAGCTAAAAGAGTATTTATTTGTAATAGTATGTTGTATGTTTCAAATATTTTATTTTAAGGAGGTTTTATGAAAAATAAGATTAAATATTTGATTTTTGCTTTATTAACAATAGGAATAATGAGTTCATCAGTTAAAGCTTATAATAATTATACTTTTAGTGGAAAAGCGGGATCAAGTTGGGAATATGTCACAGATACAAGAAAAAATTATATTCGACCTAATTCACCAAAATACTTCGGTGTTAGTTGGAAGACATCTGACAGTAGCACCTCTCATAAAATGTGGTTTCGGCTTGTTAATTCAAATGGTTCATCTAGAGGTTCTGCTTGTCTAAATTATCTTAGTAGTGCGGCAATTGACACGACTGCAGAAGCAAATCATTACTATTGGTTACAAGCAAAAAGAGAATATATAATAGATCCAAAAACTACTGTTACTGGAGATTGGTCTTTATAAGAAACAATGAAAAATCATAACTGTATTATGATTTTTCATTCCTATTTTTTTAACATTAACTATGAACTTACATTGGTTAAAAAAATATAAATTATATATAACTATTCTCTTTTCTTGTTTATTAATCATGATTTTGTTTACAATTAATGAAACAAATATCATATATATTTTAAAGAATTTTCTTTCTAATGTTGAATACAGAGAAAATTTTGCACTTGCTGAAAGCACAATAAAAGAAAATCTCAATGTTTTTGAAGTTATACAACTGGTATTTAGTGAATATAAATGGACGTATGACTACATGACAATTTGGGGTACAAATATATTTCAAGTTTTAATTCCATGTTTATCCGCAATAACGGGACTACTATTTTTCAATAAAATGCATACCATTTATAAAATAGCCTTATATCGTTCACAAGAAAAAAACACATTCAAATTCTTTACTAAAGAGGCAAAAAAAGATTCTCGAAAAATGGCATTTAGTATTTTTTTATCCTATTTGACTTTTAGTTTTATTTGTCTCTTTATATCTAAAGGCGCAAGAAATTTATCTATTTCTAGAGAATTATTTTTAGATTTATTGGGTGACCGTTTCTACTATAATCATACATATATATACTATTTGTTGGAAGGATTTATAAGATTCTACATAGTTCCATTTATATATTCTATGTTTTCGTGTGCGTTATCTCTAATGTATAATAATAAAAAACAAGTATTTTTTGCACCTATTGTATACTATTTTGGATTGACATTATTCTCACTTGCATTACAATACATAATTGGAAATTTTGCCATCTATATTAATCCTACAACTATAATGGTTTCTGGATCATATGAAAATATAAATACAATAATATTATTATTATTTACCTTTACTCCTTTGATTATAAGTTATATTATCATGTTTAGGAAGTCTAAAAATGTCGAAATTTAAAAAATTTTTGATATCTTTCATACTTTATAATATATTGGTAATTTTCTATTTATACAATGATTCAGGTGAAAATATTTCAATTTCAATTTTATATAATAATATTATTTTTTTCATTATAAATGTCTTGATATATACTATTAATTTAGAAAATGACAGTTTAATTATTTTTAAAATTAATAGATATAATAATCTTAATAACTATTTTAAAAATTTTATGATTAAAAATATATTGATAAATTTATGCACTTCTATAGGGCTGTTTTTATCTAATATATTGGTATTTGGCATTTTAAAATATAATATTAATTATGTAATAGCCATAAAATACACTTGTCTACTATTTCTAATTTTTGCCATATATAGTATTTTCATATTATG
>CAJTSN010000040.1 GCA_910578745.1 uncultured Bacilli bacterium | reverse complement strand
GCTGTATTCGGTCCCAAGGGTTTGGCTGTTCGCCCATTAAAGCGGCACGCGAGCTGGGTTCAGAACGTCGTGAGACAGTTCGGTCCCTATCCGTCGTGGGCGTAGGAAAATTGAGGAGAGCTGTTCCTAGTACGAGAGGACCGGAATGGACATACCTCTGGTGTATCTGTTGTCACGCCAGTGGCAGCGCAGAGTAGCTATGTATGGAATGGATAACCGCTGAAAGCATCTAAGCGGGAAGCCAACTTCAAGATGAGTTTTCCCTTTCAATATGAAGTAAGATCCCAGAAAGACTAACTGGTTGATAGGCTAGAGGTGGAAGCATGGTGACATGTTGAGCTGACTAGTACTAATAGATCGAGGATTTAATCCTATAGTGTTTTGGATAATTTGAGAGATACACATTATCATGTTTTCAGAGAATTATTTCTCTATAATTGTATTGGTGACGATAGCAAAGTGGATACACCTGTTCCCATCTCGAACACAGAAGTTAAGCACTTTAACGGCGAAAATAGTGTAAGCGAAGATAGCAAGTTGCCAATCTTTTTTTTTGCCTTTTTTTATTAAAAAGGTTTTATCATATTATATAGCGAACACTATATTCTTTTTTTATTTAAAGTTATTGTAAAAGTAAGTACAATTGTTTATAATGATAGTGGTGATAACATGGAATATAAATTGATAGTTAAAAATGAATTGGAAACAATTGAATTCGCACAAAACATGGAATCAGAAAAATTTCCAAATATGGTTATTTGTTTAAATGGAGAGCTTGGAAGTGGGAAAACTGTATTTACAAAAGCATTTGCAAGTGCAATGGAGATAAAGGAAAATGTGACATCCCCAACTTTTTCAATTATAAAGGAATATGATGGTGAACTGTCATTGTATCATATGGACGTTTATCGTTTGAATGGAAATTGTGATGGAATTGGAGTCGAGGAATATTTTGATAAAGGGGGTATAGTCATTATTGAGTGGGCTGACACAATAAAGGACTTATTACCAAAAGAAAGGATTGATATTAATTTTTTAGTTACAGGAGAAGACAAACGAACGATAAGTATTCGAGCTTATGGTAGAAAATATGAAGAACTTTGTGAGGCAATTTTATGATTTCTTTATTCTTAGATACAAGTTGTCATATGATGACAATAGCAATATATAAAGGAAAAAGGCAGCTCTATTTTTTTGAAGAGGAAAATAAAAATGATTTGTCAATCAAACTTATTCCAAAGGTAAAAGAAATTATGGAAGCGTTGCAATTATATGTGACAGATATTGAAAAAGTTTTTGTTGTGAATGGACCAGGGTCTTTTACGGGTCTTCGTATAGGACTTTCTTTCGCAAAAACGCTTGCTTGGGCACTCAATATTCCAATTGTACCAATTTCTGAACTTGAATTTCTGGCAACAACTGATGGAACGCCATATATAGTCCCTATGATTGATGCAAGAAGAGATGCAATTTATGCAGCTCTTTATACAGCCGATTTGAAACCAATTATTGAAGATGTTTACATAAAAAGGGAAGAATTCCTAGAAAAAGTAAAAGAGTATAGGGAGCATATTACTTTTGTGAGTCTGGATGATTTTCCTTCTTTGCCAGTCGTTCGACCTAAGGTGAATGTGACAAAGATTATAGAAAAATATATAGATAGAGTGGGCGTAGATGTACATACATTAATTCCTAACTATTTAAAGAAAACAGAGGCAGAAGAAAAATTAAATGGTACGAGCGTATAAAAAAAGTGATAAAGGGATATTAGATGTTTGGAGTCAAAGTGCTTTTCATACGAAATTAAGTGATGATGGAATTGACTTCATCTATATCTTTGAAGAAAAAATTAGAAAAGGATTCATTTCTTTTCGTGTTTTCTATGAAAGAGCAGAGCTTACTTATCTCTATGTAGATGAAAAATATAGGAATGAAAATATTGCTTCTACATTGCTTGTAGAAATGTGTAACATTTTGAAACAGAAAAATGTAGAAACGGTTACTTTAGAAGTATCTGTTCAAAATATTTGTGCGATTCATGTTTATGAAAAAATAGGTTTTAAAAAAATTGGAAAAAGAAAAAACTACTACGATGGAATTGATGCATTTTTAATGATAAAGGAAGTGAATTAAATGGAAGATATTTATATTTTAGCCATTGAGTCAAGTTGTGATGAAACGAGTTGTAGTATTGTAAAAAACGGTTGTGAAGACATATCTACGGTGGTTTTATCGCAAATTGATATTCATAAATTATATGGAGGAGTAGTTCCTGAAATTGCCTCACGGATGCATATTGAAGTGATTACAAAAGCAATCGAAGAAGCACTTTTCAAATCTGCCCTAACAATGAGTGATATAGATGCAATCGCAGTTACATATGCACCAGGTTTAATAGGTTCATTATTGGTGGGTGTAACAGCGGCTAAGACTCTTTCTTATGTATATAATAAACCACTCATTCCTGTGCACCATATTGCAGGGCATATTTATGCAAACAATTTAGTTGCTCCTATGGAATTTCCATTACTTGCTTTAGTTGTTAGTGGTGGGCATACAGAACTTGTCTATATGAAGTATGACTATGATTTTGAAGTAATTGGTTCTACCTTAGATGATGCAGTCGGAGAAGTGTATGATAAAGTGGCTAGAGTTTTAGATCTTCCTTATCCAGGAGGGCCTAAAATTGATGCTTTGGCACGTCTTGGGGAAGATACCTATACATTGCCACTCCCTTTAGACGATGATTCTTACAATTTTAGTTTTAGTGGCTTAAAAAGTGCGGTTATTAATTTAAAACATAATGAAGAACAAAGGGGTCATAAAATCGTAAAAGAAAATTTAGCGACATCTTTTCAAAATCGTGTCATTGAAATCATTTGTAAAAAAACATTGCGGGCTTTGAAGGAATATCAATGTAATCATTTGGTACTAGCGGGAGGTGTATCTGCGAGCCAAGGTTTAAGAGAAGCGTTAAAGAATTTATGTTCAAAAAATAATATAAATCTAATTTATCCAGATTTGAAGTATTGTACAGACAATGCTACCATGATTGGTGCTGCGGGATATTATGCTTATAAAATAGGAAAAAGAGCGGATTTAACATTAAATGCTAAAGCGACTGAATTTTTACACTAAAAGCTTGAATTGTTGTAATGCACAGAAAAATTTTATTGATATGTTATTTAAACTTATTGAGAATAAAGAAAAATATTTCTTTTGATGTATAAATTAAATTTTGCCTTTTCTTGTAGACTTAGAAAATTAGATGAGATAAGACAGAAAATAAGATATAAAAAATGCTATGAAACGTATTGATTCATAGCATTTTTTAATTTATTTCTTATGATTTTTCTTTTTCAATTACTTTGTCGACTAAACCATAAGCAACAGCCTCCTCCGCTTCAAGAAAGTAATCTCTCTCTGTGTCTCTTTCAATTACTTTCAAATCCTTTCCTGTATTCTTAGAAAGCAAAGTGTTTAATTTTTCCCGCATTTTTAAGATTCTTTCTGCTGCAATTTTAATCTCTGTTGCTTGTCCTTCTACTCCTCCTAGGGGCTGATGAATCATAACTTCACTGTTGGGTAGGACAAATCGTTTTCCTTTTTCACCACTTGATAAAAGGAAAGCCGCCATACTTGCAGCCATACCTACACAGATAGTCGAAACATCACTTTTTACAAAGTTCATCGTGTCATAAATAGCCATTCCAGCTGTCACACTTCCTCCCGGGGAATTAATATAGATACTAATATCATTATTATTTATCGAATCTAGATATAAAAGTTCTGCTACGATTGTATCTGCACTTGTATCTGTAATTTCACCACTTAACATAATAATTCTATCCTTTAATAACCTAGAATAAATATCATACACCCGTTCTCCTTGGTTTGACTTCTCAATAACAGTTGGTATTAAACTCATAGTCGATCCTCCTACATTTATAATAAGCGTAAAACTTTATTTTATTCGAAAAAAAATGTGACAAAGTTTTAAAACTTTGATATACTTATAGTAATAAAAGAATAGAGGGATTTATATGGAAAAGAAAATTAGTATTAGTTTTCGTGGTTCTGATATAAAAGAATTTGACTCTGGGGTAACACTATATGAAATAAGTGAGGCTTACAAACAACATTTTAATTATCCAATCTTGATAGGAACCGTCGATGGTGACATGGTAGAATTATCAGAAAAGATAACAAGAAGTTGTACAGTTGATTTTTTTGATCGTAGTAGTGAGGTTGGGAACCAGATTTACTCTAGATCAACACAATTTTTACTTATCTTAGCAGTTAAGGAATTATTTAAAGATGATGTAGAAGTTGTTGTGGAACATTCAATAGATAAAGGATATTATTGTGAAATTCATGGAATAGAGATTGATAAACCTTTCATTCGAAATATAGAAGAAAAAATGAAGGAATTCGTAAAAGAAAACTTGCTTATTGAGAAAATAAGTGTTTCGAGATTAGATGCGATTAAATATTTTGAAAGACAAAGGCAGTTTGATAAAGCTAAGGTCCTAAAATATATTAGCAATACCTATATCAACCTTTATCATGTAAAAACACTTTATGACTATTTTTATGGAAAAATTGCTTATTCAACAGGACAAATTGATGATTTCAAACTTACTTATATAAAAGGAAATGGGTTTGTGTTATCGCATCCAAGTTATTATAACCCAGAATGTACACTAGAATATGTACACCATGAAAGACTTTTTAATAAATTTCTAGACTATACGACTTGGGGAAGACAAATTCATATTAGTAATGCATCTGATTTGAATGAGGCTGTATCAAATGGCGAAGCTGGAAATGTCATTCGTTTAGCAGAGGCTTACTATAATAATCAATTAGCGTTTATTTCAGATAAAATTGCCCAAAATAGAAATATTAAACTCGTTTTAATTGCAGGACCTTCTTCTTCTGGAAAAACGACATCTTGTAAAAAACTTGCAGTTAATTTACAGAGTAGGGGACTTAAACCATACCAGATTTCCTTAGATGATTATTTTCTTGATCGAGATAAAACACCCCGTCTTGAAAATGGAAATTTAGATACAGAGTCTTTAAAAGCACTTGATGTCACTTTGTTTAATAAACATTTGATGCAACTTCTCAATGGAGAAAAAGTAGAAATTCCTTCCTATAATTTTGTTTTAGGAAAAAGAGAATATAATGGGAATGTTCTACAGATTGGAAAAAATGATGTTATTTTAATTGAAGGACTTCATTGTTTAAACGAAGATTTGACGATGGCGATTGATCGAGATATAAAATTCAAAATTTATATTAGTCCTCTTACACAACTAAATATTGACAATCATAATCGAATCCATACGAGTGATACTAGAAAGTTAAGAAGGATTGTAAGAGATAGTAAATATCGTGGACATGGCGCTAGTGACACATTAAATAAATGGCATGATATTCATGATGGGGAAGAAAAATATATTTTCCCTTATCAAGATGATGCAGACGAAATGCTTAATTCAGCCCTTGTCTATGAAATTGGAGTTTTAAAGACATATGCAGAGCCTCTTTTATTTAATATTGATGAAGAAGATCCATGCTATCCAGAGGCTCTACGACTTATTAATTTTTTGAGAAATTTTTTGCCAATTCCGTCGGAGGAAGTTCCAAATGATTCTGTTATACGCGAATTTATTGGAAATAGTTGTTTTTATAAACGTTAGAAAAGAGGAGATAGAATGATAAAAGTTGCAATTAATGGTTTTGGAAGAATAGGAAGATTGGTTTTTCGACTTATGGAGGAAGACGATCGATTTGAAGTAGTCGCTATTAATGATTTAACAGATGCAGAACAACTTGCGTATTTGTTAAAATATGATACTTCACATAGAAATTATCGTGTAGAAGAAATTTCACATACAGAAGATAGTCTTGTTGTTGGAGGTCGAAAAATACGAGTATATTCTGAGAAGGATCCAAGTATGTTGCCATGGGGAGAACTTGAAATTGATGAAGTATTTGAATGTACAGGTCTTTTTACTGATAAAGAAAAAGCTTCTGCCCATATTAAAGCTGGCGCTAAAAAGGTAATTATTTCCGCTCCAGCTAAGGGAGACTTAAAAACAGTTGTGTATGGAGTAAATGAAGATATTCTTGATGGGACGGAAGAAATCATCAGTGCTGCAAGTTGTACTACCAATTGTTTAGCGCCTGTTTTACATGTTTTAGAACAAACTTTTGGAGTAGAAAAAGGGTATATGACAACCGTTCATGCCTATACAAACGATCAAACAATTCTTGATGTTGCTCATAAAAAAGGAATTTATGCAAGACGTGGAAGAGCGGGAGCGGCAAACATCATTCCATCAAGTACAGGAGCTGCTAAAGCGATAGGTCTTGTTATTCCTTCTTTACAAGGAAAATTGTCAGGAAGTGCATTACGTGTTCCAACAACGACAGGTTCTGTAGTGGATTTAACTTTAGAACTTAAAAGAAATACTACGAAAGAAGAAATTAATAATGCGTTTAAAAGCGCTGTTTCTGAAACATTAGGGTATACAGAAGACCCAATTGTATCAAGTGATATTATCGGTTCAAGACTTGGGGGACTTGTCGATGGTCTTTTGACAGAAGTCTTAGAAGTTGATGGTCGAGAGCTTGTAAAAGTAATTGCATGGTATGATAATGAAATGAGTTATAGTGCACAAATGGTAAGAACGGCTGCTTATTTGATGAAAAAATAAAAAAGATAAGGACACTTTATCTTTTTTCTCTTATTGAAAGAAGAAAAAATTCTAAATATAAGATTTGTTTTTTTATGAAAGATATGTTATAGTGAGTCTTGAAGATGTATTAGAAAGGACTCTATGGGAACAATTAAACCAAGTAAAATATGGGAACGTATTTTAGAAACGGGGGATATAGAAGAACTCAATTTTTTACTTCGACTTGTGATAGAGGATGAGGAATCTATACAAGTTATTTTAAAGAAATTAAGTGATTTTGTAGAACCAGAAATGGAAGTAAATATAAAAATAACGACAGAAAAGGGTTGAAAAATTTAAAAAAATAGGTTATGATACCTATATATTGAAGTGTGATGATTGGCTTGGAAACCAGGAGCAGTATATTTTAAGGGATTCTGTTAGAATAAGTAGAGTGGAACCGCGTAAGTTAAAGCGTCTCTATGTATAAAACGGAGTCTCTTTTTTTGAGAAGGGATGATGAAAATGAAAGAAATGAAAATGGAAGAATTGGTAAATTTATGTAAACAGTATGGATTCATTTTTCAGGGAAGTGAAATCTATGGAGGACTTGCAAATACTTGGGATTATGGTCCTTTAGGAAGTCGATTAAAAAATGCGGTCAAAGATGCATGGCGGAAACGTTTCATTCAAGAAAGGCAAAATAGTTATGAGTTAGATGCCGATATTTTGATGCATCCTCGTGTTTGGGAAGCATCAGGACATGTTTCTAGTTTTTCAGACCCATTGTTAGATTGCAAGGAATGCAAAACTAGGAGTAGAGCTGATCATTTAATTGATGATTTTGACTCAGATGCACATGCAGATGGAATGAGTGAAGAAGAAATGATGCAATTTATTAAAGAGCATCAAATTCCATGTCCAAAATGTGGGAAGCATAATTTTACTGATATCCGAGAGTTTAACTTAATGTTTGAGACCCAAAGAGGAGTCACAAAAGATGCGAAAAATATTGTGTATTTAAGACCTGAAAATGCGCAAGGAGAATATGTAAACTATAAAAATGTACAACGTACGATGCGAGCAAAACTTCCATTTAGTATAGGACAAATTGGAAAAGCATTTCGAAACGAAATTACACCAGGAAACTTTACATTTCGAACGATTGAATTTGAGCAAATGGAATTTCAAACCTTTTGTAAGGAAGGAACTGATAGTGAAATTTATGCTTATTTTAAAGAATATGGTAAGAAATTTTTTATGGATTTAGGTCTTCCAGAAGAAAAACTAAGGTTTCATGACCATGAGAAATTAGCGCATTATGCAAAAGAAGCATGTGATATTGAATATAAATTTCCTTTTGGTTGGGGAGAAATCAATGGAACCCATAATCGAACAAATTTTGATTTAACACGTCATCAAGAATATAGTGGAGAGTCTATGGAATATTTAGACCCTGATACAAATGAAAAATTTATTCCTTATATTATTGAATCTACATATGGATTAGATAGAACCGTTCTTGCTATTTTATTCAATGCTTATGAAAAAGAAACATTAGAAGATGGAAGTGAAAGGGAAGTACTACATCTTATTCCTTCTTTAGCGCCTTATAAAGTGGCTATACTCCCTCTTGTTAAAAAATACCATGCAGAAAAAGCAAATGAAATTTATGAACAATTTTCAAAATATTTTATGACTACTTATGATGATTCTGGAAATATTGGGAAAAGGTATCGTAGACAAGATGTAATTGGGACTCCTTTTTGTATTACTGTTGATGATGAAACAATGGAAAAAGGAACGGTCACGATTCGAAATCGGGATACGATGGAACAAATTACAATGCCACTTGAGAATGTCATTTCTTATATACAAGAAAAAATTATATTTTAAAAAAGGAGGAACTTTAAGAGTTCTTCCTTTTATATATTTAAGTCATTTTCTTTTATATATGTCAAAATGGTTTTAAAGAGTAAATCATCTTTATAGAGCTCTTTATCCATTTCATACCAAATAGAAAAGGCATCTTCTTTCTTTTCTTTTGCCATATTTTGAACTTTACTATTTTTGAACGCAACGTTATTTTGTTGTTCACTTAAAGAATGATGACGTCCCTTATCTTGGTAAATTTTTGATTGAATGTCCGCTTCTATTTTATCACAGAGATGGGCAAATTTGGCTTCCTTTGTCTTTTTTGCATCAAATTCTAATAAAAGGGTATATAGTTCTTCTTTTTTGATAACATCTCCAATGACTTTTTCCATCGCTTCATGCTCTTTTTTCTCTTTTTCTTCTTTTGTCATACCATCATAAGGTGTAATATCGCCAATAATCACTTCGCCAATTTCATGAAGTGCTAGCATTTTTAGGACTTTGTCTAAATTCAAGTTTAAATCAAAGTTTGCATCGATAGCAAGTGCTAAAATGAGGCACCCATAAACATGTTCGGCGACACTTTCCCTTCTTCCTAAAATACACCAATGTGTATCATCCCAACCAGTTCGAATAAGTTCCTTTAATTTCGTTGCAAGCAAATAAAAGCGCATAGAACTTTCTATTTTTGTTTTCATTTTCATCACCTAGCATAAGTATAACAAAAGAATGCTTATTTTACAAATGCGTTTGTATCTGTTCGTCTAATAAGAAAAAATTGTTTCTTTCCTAGTTTCTTTGCTGTAAAATTTGCGAAAAAAGAGGTATAAAATTCTTTTCATTTTTATGATTATGTGCTAGAATAGAAATATATAATGTACAGATGCAATGGAGGAATAAAAATGGGAATTCTAAAAAAATGGATGAATAATGATGAAGATGCTTTTTCGAGTGATATGTCTACGGATGAGTATTATGATTTAACACCAGAAGATGCTTTGAATGAAAATGATGGGCGTAGTAAAATGATTCTTTTAGAGCCACGAGCTTATTCTGAATCACAGCAAATTGCAGACCACTTAAAGATGCGTAACACAGTTGTTGTCAATTTGAAACGAGTTACGTCTGATCAAGCCAAACGAATTGTAGATTTCCTTGCAGGTACGATTTATGCTATAGGGGGAGATTTACAGAAAATAGGTAGCGGAATTTTTCTATGTACTCCAAATAATATTAATATTCAAGGTAAAATAACAGAAGAAACACAAGGAAAAGATATTCATGATAATGGTGATATTAACATAGAGTGGTAGAAAGGGAAAGGGCCTACTAAGTGGCACTAAAGTGGTGATAATATGGAAAAATTTAGTAGAACACTTCGTGGCTATGATCCAGATGAGGTTAATGATTTTCTTGATAAAATTATAAGGCAAGTGGAAGATATTGTACGAGAAAATAAAGAAAAAGATAAACGAATTGCTGAATTAGAAGGAATGGGTCAGGAAAATCAAAGACTAAAAGAACAGTTACAACAATATGAACGTACTGAGGCAACACTAAATCGGGCTATAGTTATGGCCCAGAAAACCTCAGAACAAATTAAATTGGCGGCTCATCATGAGAGTGAAATTTTAATTGAAGAAGCAAAACAGAATGCGAACCGGATTGTAAATGAAGCTCTTCTTCGAGCAGAAAAAACAGAAAGAGAAGCGAACTTATTAAGGAGAAATATCAATATCTTCAAACGAAGAGTAAAAGATATTGTAGAAGCACAACTCGATGTTGTAAATGAATTTGAAAATATAGATTTATAAACAAGTGAAAGAGACGAGAATACTTTGGATAGATAGAAAGCCTATGGTTGATGGAAATAGGTTTGAAGAAATATTCTAAATCACTCTGGATGTGTATTTTTGAAAAGAGTAGGAAATATCGGTGACGCGTTATAGTCTTAGAGAGTATAAAACTTTATAAAATAAGGTGGTACCGCGGTTTAAAAATCGTCCTTAGTTGTAGGAGGATTTTTTTGATAGGAGGAAAATTATGTTAACAGTACTTTTAATGATTATAGGATTTATTATTTTAATAAAAGGAGCCGATATTTTTGTAGATGGGGCTTCTTCTTTGGCAAATAATTTTAAAGTATCTAAGGTTTTAATCGGGCTTACGATAGTTGCTTTTGGAACGAGTGCACCAGAATTTGCTGTATCGATAAAATCAATGCTAGCAGGTAGTGGGGATATCGTTTTAGGTAATGTTATTGGAAGTAATATTTTTAATGCTTTATTGATTTTAGGCGTTGCGAGTATGGTGTATCCTTTAACAGTGAAAAAGGATACAACCAAAAAGGAACTTCCACTCGTTTTTTTAATTACAGGTATCTTTTGTGTATTAATTGCAGATACATTATTTGATAAAAATGCAGTCAATTTTTTTTCAAGAGCAGATGGTTTAGTCATTTGTTTGTTCTTTACTATTTTTCTATATTATTTATTTAGTATGGCATTTAAAGATAAAGGACTAAAACAAGTTGAAAAACCAAAATATTCTTTAATGAAATCTGCATTATTTACGGTTTTTGGGATTGGGGCAATCATTGTTGGAAGTAATTTTGTGGTTGATGGAGCTACCTATATAGCGCAACTTTTAGGAGTGAGTGAAAAAATCATCGCGCTTACCATAGTTGCCTTTGGTACATCCCTACCAGAACTTGTTACATCTGTGGTGGCATCCTTAAAACATGAGGCAGATATAGCAGTTGGAAATGTCATTGGAAGTAATATTTTCAATATATGTATTGTATTAGGAATCCCTACTCTTTTCTTTGGAGGTATACCAGCTGTATCATTTACTTATTTTGATTTATTTATATTATTAATCTCTTCTTTTGTTATATGGCTATTTACGTTTAGGGATTATAAAATTTCTAAAAAAGAAGGATTTGTCCTTTTACTTATATTTGTTGCTTATTATGGAATTATGTTTTTTTAGGAGGATATTATGAGAAATTTTGAAGAATTAGATAAAAGAAAAGCAAGCGAAGTAGAAAAATCGATTCGTGAGACATGGCAGAACATGGATATATTAAATCGAACGATTGAAAATAGAAAAGATAAAGAAAATTTTGTATTTTACGATGGACCAATTTATGCGAATGCAAGTCCTGGAATTCATCATGTCTTGGCAAAAGCAATAAAAGATTCTTTTTGCAAATATAAAACCATGCAAGGTTATAGAGTTCTTAGAAAAATTGGACTCGATACACATGGACTTCCTATTGAAGTAAATGTAGAAAAAAGACTTGGATTTAAGTCTAAAGCGGACATTGAGGCCTTTGGTGTAGAAAACTTTTGTAAAGAATGCAATAAGGCTACGGCTTTAAATATTGATGAAATTAATACATTAACAGCAACAATGGGACAATTTATTGATTGTAAGCATCCATATGTGACTTGTTCAAATGAGTATATAGAATCCGAATGGTGGCTTATTAAGGAAATGGATAAGAAAGGACTCTTATACCATGGAAATAAAGTGTTATGGTATTGTCCACGATGCGGAACGGAGTTATCTGCCAATGAAGTATCGCAAGGGTATGAACAAGATAGTGTGAATACGGTTATTGTTCCATTTAAGAAGGTAGATGAAGATGTTTATTTCCTAGCATGGACAACAACCCCATGGACACTTCTTGCCAATGTGGCTATATGTGTAAATCCAGACTTAACCTATTTGAAGGTTGAATCACAGAGTTATACGTTTATTCTTGCAGAGGATTTAGCACAAAAGGTATTAGGCGAAGAGTATAAAGTTTTAGAAACGTATAAAGGTAGTGATTTAGTAGGAATAAAATATGAACAATTAATGCCATTTGTAGAAATTGAAGGAAAATGTCATGAAGTTGTTGCTGATAGCTATGTTACTGCCCAAGATGGAACGGGAATTGTACATATAGCGCCTTATGGTGCAGATGATAATCGTGTTTGTGCGGAAAATGGTATTGGATTTATTAATCCTGTTGGATTAGATGGTCGTTATACAGAAGGACCGTGGAAGGGAACTTTGGTAACCGATAAAGAATTAGAAGTAGAAATTATTAAATGGTTAAAAGAAAACGATAAGTTGTTTAAAAAGATAAAAATCACACATGATTATCCACACTGTTGGAGATGTCATTCTCCATTAATAAGCTATCCAAAAGAGGCTTGGTATATTAAAACAACAGATTACAAAGATAAGATTATTGAAGCCAATCGTAAAGTAAATTGGTATCCAGATTATGTAGGAACAAAACGCTTCAATAATTGGTTAGAAAACATGGTGGATTGGGGAATTTCTAGAAATCGGTATTGGGGATGTCCTCTACCTGTTTGGATTTGTAAAGACTGTGGGCATATGCATGTTATTGGTTCAAGAGAAGAATTGCAAGAGTTAGTGATAGAAGATATTGATGTAAGCAAACTAGAATTGCATCGTCCATATGTTGATGATTTACATATCAAATGTAGCTGTGGTCATACAATGGAGAGAGTGAAAGATGTTTTAGATGTTTGGTTCGATTCAGGGGCTATGCCATATGCACAATTCCATTATCCTTTTGAAAATAAAGAATTGTTTGAAAGTCAATTTCCAGCCGATTTTATTGCGGAAGGTGTCGATCAAACAAGAGGTTGGTTCTATGTGCTATTAGTTATTTCTACTATTATATCTGGTGAATCTAGTTTTAAAAATGTCGTTGTAAATGATATGGTTCTTGATCAATATGGAAAGAAAATGAGCAAATCAACAGGAAATATTGTAAATCCCACAGAAGCTTTAACACAGTATGGTGCCGATAACATTAGATGGTACATGTTTTATGCTTCTCCCGTTTGGACTCCTCTTAAATATGATGATGCAGGTGTTAAGGAAGTATATTCTAAATTTTTTAATCCACTTAAAAACACATATACATTTTTTCAAACGTATGCGAATATTGACAATATTTCGATTGAGGAATGTTTTGTTCCTTATGAAGAAAGGGAAGAAATTGATAAATGGTTGCTTTCTAAATATCATAAATTGGTTCGTGATTGTACAGAAGCTTATGATGTTTATGATTTGAATCAAGTAGTAAAAATTGTTACAAACTTTGTTTCAGAGGATTTATCGAATTGGTATATTCGAAGAAATCGAAATCGTTTTTGGGCATCAGATGCTGATACATCGAAAAAGGCTGTTTATAGAACAACCTACGAGGTTCTTACAGGCCTATGTAAACTATGTGCACCAATCGCTCCTTATGTTACAGAAGAAATTTATACAAAATTGACTAAGGAAGAGTCTGTTCATCTAGCTGATTTTCCAGTATATGATACGTCGTTAATCAATGAACATATAGAAGAGCGTATGGACTTAGTAAGAAGCTTGATTTCTGTTGGAAGGTATGTTCGTGAAGAAGCTAAAATTAAGGTAAGACAACCACTTAAAGAAGCTTTATTGGATGGAAAAAATGAAGAACTTATTTCCGATTTAGTTCCATTAATCGAGGAAGAATTAAATATAAAGAAGGTCAATTTTGTTCAAAACTTAAATGAATACATGAACTTAAGTGTGAAACCAAACTTTAAAGTTGTTGGAAAAGTATTTGGTTCATTGATAAAAGAATTTCAAACAAAATTAGAATCTCTTTCTATGGACGAAATAGCAAAATTACAACAAAATGAAAAAATTTCTCTTACGATGAATGAACAAGAATATGAAATTAGTTCAGATATGGTTTCAATTTGCATTTCTTCAAAAGAAGGATTTAATGTAGGAATGGAAAACAATCACTTTATTATTTTAGATACAACTTTAACAGATGAATTGTTAGAAGAAGGAATTGCACGAGAGTTTATATCTAAAATACAGAATATGCGAAAGAATAAAGAATTTGAAATTATGGATAGAATTGATGTTTGTTGTTTTGGGGACGAATTTGTAAATCAAGCAATAGAACATTTTAAAGAGTTTATTAAAAGTGAGGTTTTAGCAACCACTTTAAAACAGGAAAAAGGAATAGAAAAACTAGATTTAAATGGTCATGAAGTCTTTGTTTCTATCGAGAAAATATAATTCTATATAGTTTCAAAAGTGAGAAATTTATATATAAGGTAAGTACTGATTTTTTAAATGACATAAATACAAGCAAATATGGATTAAAAGATGGTTTCATAGTAGCAAAGATTTTCTAAAGCTTTCACATGGAAATTCTTGACTTTATTATGCAAGGAAAAGAAGGGTAGAATATGAAGAAAAAAAATGGATTTACACTAATCGAATTATTAGCGGTAATCGTAATACTTGCCGTGATTGCATTGATTGCAACAGGCTCTATTAT
>CAJTSN010000039.1 GCA_910578745.1 uncultured Bacilli bacterium | reverse complement strand
GAATTACAGGTACAGGTGAAACAAGTTGTCCAACATGTCCCGATTGTCCAACATGTCCTACTTGTTTAAATACAAGTGATGCAACGGCAACCGCAGCAGATATTTCAGATGGAAAGACCGCCTATGTAAATGGCCAAAAAATTACAGGAACAGGAATGAAGGGAAAAACATATGAATTTACTAATGAGGAAGCCACGGTTTCTGGACAAACATTTAGGTATGGAACATGGACAGGACTTACCACCAATGAGGGAACATCTTATTTTTCAATTACATTGCCATTTACGCCTACAGAACTATTGAGTTGTCATATAGTAATGACAGGAAATTATACTACAAGTACTAATGGTAGATGGGGAGCTAATTTTAGAAGTAGGACGACTGCAGATGTACATGTCTATATGAATAAACTTGCAAATGGAGTATATGCTTCAAATACGAATAGTACAAATGATTATACAGATACAGAGTCAGACTGTGTAATTGATGGAAATAAACTTCAGCTTAAATTTCACACTTTCAAAAATGGGAGAGCAGGGTCAGCCAGTATGTATCAAACTGTTGCAGATAAATTTTATCTTACGGGTGCTATATCGTATGAGTAAAAGTTAAAGCTAATGAAAAAGCTATATATAATGAGGTGGAAGGTATGAGGGAGAATAAAAAAAGAATAATGGAACTGAATTCTCACCATACACTTTTGGAACATAGATATTTTATAGTAAAAAGAATGGCGAGTTAAAAAAATTCCATTCTTTTTTAATTTTATAGATTTCCTATTTTTTATTTGATACAATAAGTATAGGTGATGGTATGCAAGAAAAAATAAACAAATGGTTATGGACATTTTGTTTCATCTTATTTGTTTCATTAATCGGGTACTCTATTTATACAACCTACATACAAAAACAAATCCATTCTTATGACACTCGCTTTTATTCTATGGATACATATATTTATGTTCAACTTTATGAAACCAATAAAGAAAAAGCCGAAAACGCCTTAAAAGAAGTAGAGACAATCTATCAAAAATATCATGAGTTAACAGACCGTTATCAATCGTATCCATCAATACATAATCTTTATTTTATTCATCATAATGAATCGAAAGAGGAGTGGATTTCTCTTGATAAGGGACTTTATGAACTAATTGAAACCTCGATTTCCTATAAAGAGAAAAGTGGAGGTTTATTCGATATTCGTTTAGGAAATTTAACAGATATCTGGAAAAAAGCTATTCAAGAAGAAACACTACCAAGTATGGAAGAACTTTCTATTTCTAAAGAATATCAAGAGATTATTTTAGAAAATGGAAAAATATACAACAACCATGCCAATATTGATCTAGGGGCGGTCGCCAAAGGATATGCAACAAAAAAAGTGGGAGAATATCTAAGAAAAATTGGAATTGATCGCTTTGTTATTAATGCAGGTGGAAATGTTTTAGTGGGGAACCATTATGGAGATGATGCTTACAAAATAGGTATTGAAAATCCTACTAGTAAAGAAGGCGATATATTTATAAAGGTAAAGGCTAATAATAAAGCTGTTGTTACAAGTGGAGGCTATCAACGCTTCTTTGAAATCGATGGAAAAAGATATAATCATATTATTAATCCACTTACTTTATATCCTAGTAATCATACCCTAAGTGTAACTGTGATAACAGAAGATAGCTTAAAAGCCGATATTTTATCGACAATTCTATTTTTAATGGATGTAGAGACTGGACTTTCTTTTGTAGAACAATTAGAGGACGTGGAAGCGATTTGGTATTTGAGTGAAGATGAGCAAATTACATCGACAGGATTTCAACAATATCTTTATGACTAAGGCGGATAAAATTTTGATTGTTTTTTCTTTATGTATAGGTATTACGTTTTTCTTGTTAAAATCGACAACCAATGCCTCTTATGCAGACGTATATTTAAAAAACGAACGTATTTTAACGATTGACTTAAATACAGAGAAAAAAACATATACAGTAAAGGGAACATTAGGGAAAATAGTCATAGAAGCTGGAAATGGAAAAATTCGTGTTATAGAGGAAAAGAGTTCAAATCATATTTGTTCAAAACAGGGTTGGGTTTCTAAGAAAGGAGATAGTATTGTTTGTTTGCCCAATGAGGTTGTGATTCAATTAAGTGGGAAAATGGAACTAGATACTATTGTAAGGTAGTTTTATGCAAGTAAAAAAAATGACACATATGGCTATGTATGCTTCTTTAGCGGTTGTATTAAGCATTTTTGAAAGTTTTATTCCTTTCTTTGATGGTTATACGATTCCGGGAATGAAATTGGGATTAGCCAATATCGTTATTCTATATGTCCTTTATACGTATTCTTTTAAAGAAGCCTTTTGTATTGCTTTACTAAAAGTTTTTATTGTTGCTTTATGCCGAACAGGTTTATTTAGTTTTAGTTTTTATTTTAGTTTGTTAGGAAGTGTTTTTTCTGTTAGTGCGATGGGATTTGTAAAAAGAATAAACATCTTTTCTATTTTAGGAGTTAGTATTGTTGGTTCTTTTACTCATTGTTTAGGACAACTCTTCATTGCCTATTTTTTACTAGATATTCACTTACTTTCCTATCTACCTTTTATGCTTCTTCTTAGTGTTCCAACCGGAATACTGACAGGATATATGAGTAAGAAACTTTTAATGATTCAAAAATAACATAGAAAGAGAGATAAAAAATGAAAAAAATAAAATATGTATTTATAATATTTTCTTTATGTTGTGTATGTGGATGTGAAAAAGCAAGACATACAGGCATTTATAAAGAAGGAACTTACTATGGGAGTGTACCTTTTACCTCTTATGGAGAGAACTATGTAACAACCGCTGTTCTTTATGTCGACCATTATGGGGAGATAAAGTCTTGCTTTATTGATTCGACTTATATAAAAGATGGGGTAAAAACGACAAAGAAAACATTGAAAGATGCCTATGGAATGAAAGAAACTTCAAGTAATATAGGTGTACTTGAAGGCGGAAAAGAGTGGTATGAACAAGTGGAAGCTATTGAGAAAAAAGTCCTTTTGGAACAAGATTTAGATTGGGTCAAATGGACCGATCAGGAAAAAACAAAACTTGATTTGGATGTGATTAGTGGTGTGACGATTAGTGCCGATTCTTATATTGAAGCCGTTTCTCAAGCTTTAGAACAAGCAAAATAAAAATTTCACAAAATTATCATAAATGTACAGTAAAATAAAATTGTTAGGAAGTGACACATGAAAGTTTTAGTTGTAGATGATGAAAAATTAATACGAGATGTAATTAAGGAATACGCTTATGCTGAGAATTATGAAGTTTTAGAAGCCGAAAATGGACTTGATGCGATTGAGAAAGTGAAACAGAATCCCAATATTGACATTGTAATTATGGATATTATGATGCCAAAACTTGATGGATATAGTGCTTCTACTGAGATTAAAAAAATTCATGATATTCCGATTATTATGTTGTCAGCTAGAGAAGAAGAATATGATAAACTAACAGGATTTGATATAGGAATTGATGACTATATCACAAAGCCATTCAGTCCAAAAGAATTGATTGCTCGTATTAAGGCCGTTTTAAAACGCGTGAATGGGGATTTAGAACAATATATATATGAAGATTTAGAAATCAACTATAAAGCCCATGTAGTAAAAATAGAGGGAGAGGAATTAAAACTGACTCCTAAAGAATATGAATTATTGTGTTATTTCGTAAAAAACCAAAATATAGCTTTATCTAGGGAACAATTATTATCCAAATTATGGGGGTATGACTTTTTTGGAGATGATAGAACAATTGATACTCATATTAAAATGCTTAGAAATAATTTAGGAAAATATCGTGATTTAATTGTAACCGTTCGAGGAATGGGATATAAATTTGAAACCAAGTAATTTAAAAAATAAAATATGGATTTATTTTACTTTTTTCTCCGTTTTTATTTTAGCTGGACTTTGGTTGTTTCAAGTCATTTTTTTCAATGCCTATTATGAATATCAAAAAACAGTACAATTAACACGCATTGCTGATAAAATTGAGGCCTCTTATAATACAAATACATTTGAATCTGTCCTAGATGAAATGGCTTTTAAAAATGATGTATGTATTGAAGTTATATCAGGGGAGTTATTACGTTATTCTTCCATGAGCCTATCAAAAGGTTGTTTGGATAATAGTGCAGAAGCTTATACTTACAAAAAGACATTTACACAAAGTGGTCTTGCTCGAAAAAAATATACAATTGTAAATAGCCGCTTTAAAAATAAGACTTTGATTTATGCTATGCATTTAGAAGACGATGTGTATATTTTTATCAATGCTTCTATACAACCATTAGAAAGTACGACTAGGATTTTAGCCACTCAGCTTGTGTATGCAACCATTATTGTTCTTCTTCTATCCTTTTTTCTGGCCTACTTTGTATCGAAAAAAGTATCTGCCCCTATTATAAAGCTCAAAGATGCGGCCTTAGAAATGTCCAAGGGAAACTACAAGGTTGATTTTGCTTCCAATTCCGATATTAAAGAATTAGATGATTTAGCGAGCACTTTGAATCAAGCAAAAGAGGAATTATCGAAGACAGAACAATTACGTAGAGAATTTTTAGCGAACGTTTCCCATGATTTAAAAACACCTCTTACGATGATTAAAGCTTACGCAGAAATGGTAAGAGATTTGACGTATCAGGATGCAGAGAAAAGAACTGCAAATTTAAATACAATCATTGATGAAACGGAACGTTTAAATTTATTGGTTGGCGATTTACTTGATCTTTCTAAGATTCAATCGAATGTTGATTCTCTTTGTTTAGAATCCTTTGACTTGAATACACTTATTTTAAATATATTAGATAAGTTCAAATACTTAGAGGAAACCAAGGGCTATCAATTTTTATATGAAGGTCAAGAAAATCGGATGGTTTTTGCTGATGCACGCAAAATGGAACAAGTGATTTATAACTTAATTGGAAATGCTATTAATTATGTAGGAAAAGACAAAATCGTTCAAGTTTCCATTGAAGAAGTTGGAGAAACTTATAAAGTATGTATTACAGATCATGGAAAAGGAATTGATGAATGTGAGTTAGAGCGCATTTGGGATAAATATTACAAGGTTGACAAAACGCATAAAAGAAACAAATATGGAACGGGTCTAGGGTTATCGATTGTAAAAAATATTTTAGTAAAGCATAATTATGAATATGGCGTACATTCAAAAAAGAAAGAGGGTTCTACATTCTATTTTGTCGTACCAAAAGCAAAATAAGAAAGAATTGCTGTTAAAACTACAGTAATTTTTTGCTTTTTAAATCTTTTTCTAAAAAAGGGAATTTTATTTCCTCTTAAAAAGAAAAAACTCTTTTTAAAATTATGAAAAATACATAGGATTTTTGTTCTGTTTTTGGTACAATAAGATTGGAAGTGAAAGTATGAAAAAAATAATGATTGCCCCAAAAAATAAGAAAATGATTTTAGATACACTTGATAAAGTCGATGCCTATTTACTGGGTGTAGAATCTTTTAGTGTAAATATGCCTTCTTCTTTTTCTTTAGAAGAAATAGAGGAAATCGTTCCTATTTTAAAAAGAGAGAAGAAAGAACTCTTCTTAAGTGTAAATAAAAATATGTTTTCTTCTGATTTAGAACCTTTAGAAAAATGTTTAGAAGAAATTGAAAAATGGTCGATTACAGGAATTGCCTTTTATGATGTAAGTATTCCATCCATCGTAAAAAGAAGGAATTTCAAAACACCTCTTGTTTGGAGTCAGGAACATTTTACTACCAATTATGCAACAATGAATTATTGGTATGACTGTGGTGTAACTTATGCTCAACTTGCAAATGAAATTACAAAAGACGAAGTTTGTGAAATAAAAAAGAAAACAAAAATGAAATTAATAAGTCAAGTATTTGGTTATATTCCTATGTTTTATAGTAAACGACCTCTCGTGACGAACTATAAAAAAGTCTTTTCTTTAGAGGAAAACGATACCATTTATTATCTAGAACATGAATCGCGCAAATATCCTTTAAGAGAAAAAGGGACTTCGTTTGAAGGCTATTATGCGAAAGTTTTAAATGCTTACTTAGATATAGAGACCCTCGATGTAGATTATTTATACTTTAATAGCTTTTTAATTGAAGATGCTATTTTTATTGAGGTTCTTCGTTGTTATAAAGAAAAAGATGGAAAGAGGCTCGAAGAATTATATCCATATGAGAGCAATTTCCTCCATAAAAAAACAGTTTATAGGGTGAAAGATTTATGAAAAAACCAGAATTATTAGCTCCAGCAGGAGATTTAGAACGTTTAAAATGGGCCATTGATTATGGGGCAGATGCCGTTTATATTGGTGGACCTTCTTTAGGACTACGGGCCAATGCGAAAAATTTTACGTTTGAGGAAATAGAAGAAGGTCTTATTTATGCACATGAAAGAGGGAAAAGGGTCTTTGTTACACTAAATATTGTTCTACATAATATGGAGATAGAAGAGGTGGACTCAACTTTAGAAAAATTAAAGAAAATAGGAGTTGATGCTGTCATTGTAAGTGATCCTGCGATTATGAAAAAAGCCCTCGAAAAAAATATGGAAGTTCATGTTTCAACACAACAGTCGACTCTTAATTATGAAGCGTGCAAATGGTGGCATGATATGGGAGTAAAAAGGGTGGTTCTAGGAAGAGAAGCAACTAGGAAAGAAATTTTAGAAATCCGAGAAAAACTTCCAGATTTAGAAATTGAATGTTTTATTCATGGAGCAATGTGTGCAGGGGTAAGTGGACGTTGTGTTTTATCTAACTTTTTTACGAACCGAGATGCAAACCGAGGTGGATGCGCTCAAATTTGTAGGTGGGATTTTCATCTATGGAATGAAGAAAAAATGTTAGAAGGAGAAAAGCCCTTTACCTTTTGTTCAAAAGACTTATCTATGCTTTCAATGCTTAAAGAGATGATTGAAATGGGAATTACTTCTTTTAAAATAGAAGGAAGAATGCGTTCTATTTATTATATTGCTACAGTTCTTTCTATATATAGGAAGGTAATCGATGGAATTTGTTCTATAGAAACATATACATATCCTATAGCCTATGAAAAAGTGTTACGAAATTGTGCGAACCGTGATTCGGTTGTTCAATTTATGAATGAAGTAAATGATGAGTCTATGGGGTATTATAATGGTCGAGAGGAAGTATCCAATCAAGATTTCTTAGGCATTGTCTTAGCTTATGATAAAAAGACAAAAATGGCCGTTGTTGAAGAGAGAAACTACTTTGAAGTAGGAGATGAAATCGAAATATTTGGACCAGAAACAGAAACGTTTTCTATGACAATTGAAAAAATTATTGATGAGGAGAATCAAGAAATTTCTATTGTAAGACACCCGAGACAAATTGTAAAAATACAAGTAGATAAAGAAGTAAAAAAGAAAGATTTGCTACGCAAGAAAATTTTATAAAAAAAAAAGATTATTTTTAAATTGACAAAGCCTGTATGTTTGTGGTAGTATGTTAGGAGTTTGAAAATGAGAAAGAGGAGATAGTGTGGCAAACGGAAAAGAAGTTTATTTAACAGAAGAAGGACTTAAGGATTTAAAAGAAGAATTGGAGTATTTAAAAACAACAAGAAGGCCAGAAGTTATCGATTTACTTCGTGATGCAAGAGCACTTGGTGATTTATCAGAAAATGCAGAATATGATGCTGCACGAGAAGCTCAAAGAGAAGTCGAAGGAAAAATTGTACAATTAGAATCTATGATTGAAAATGCAATTGTAATTGAAGAGTCAAAAAATGGAAAAGTTTCTATTGGATGCAGTGTAAAAGTAAAATATGTTGAAGATGGTGAAATCGATGAGTATGCCATAGTTGGTAGTCAGGAAGCGGATCCATTTGCAAATAAAATTTCAAACGAATCTCCAATTGCAAAGGCAATTCTTGGACATAAAAAAAATGAAGTGGTTACTGTAATCAGTCCAAACGGAAACTATGATGTAGAAATTGTTGATGTTTTTTAAGTAGATGTTCGAAAAATAGGAAAGGTATAGAAGAACCTTTTCTATTTTTTTGGAAAGATGTTTCCTTTTTCTTGATAAACAAAAGAATTTATTATATACTAAAAGAGTATATGAGGAGGATTATGAATTATGGCAAATGTAAAAGAAATTAAAAAGAAAATAGAGGGAGAAGCTTGGAAGAAAGCCATCGATAAAACTGTAAAAGATATTCAAAAGAAAATAACAATTAATGGTTTTCGAAAAGGAAAAGCGCCTATTCCTACTGTAATTAAGGAGTATGGACAAAATAATATTTGGTTAGATGCAGCAGATACTTTGATTCAATCCGCTTATGAAGAAGTGATGGAGGAAAATAAAGAAGTAGAAATTGTGACTCGTCCAGACGCTACGATTAGTGCGATGAGTGATGAATATGTAGAATTTTTATTTACGCTTACTTTAAGACCAGATATAAAATTAGGCGAATATAAAAAATTAGGGGTAAAAAAAGAAAAAGTAGAAGTTACAGATGAGGAAGTCGCTACATCATTAGAAAGTATGAGAAAGCGCTACGCAGAGGTTGTTATTAAAGAAGGTAAGGTTGCAGACGGAGATACTACAATTATTGACTTTGAAGGATTTAAAGATGGGGTTCCATTTGATGGTGGAAAAGCAGAAAACTATTCTTTAACGATTGGTTCAAATACGTTCATTCCCGGTTTTGAAGAACAGATGATTGGTATGAGCAAGGGAGAAGAAAAAGAAATTCAAGTGACTTTCCCAGAAGATTATCATGCAGAAGATTTAAAAGGAGCAGCTGTTACTTTTAAAGTTAAAGTAAATGAAATTAAGGAAACGAAAGTTCCTGAACTTGATGAAGAATTTTTTGAAGATCTTGGTATGGAAGGAATCAACAGTGAAGAATCATTAAAAGAAGAATTAAAGAAAACGATTGAAGCTAGAAAAACACATGAAATAGAAAATAAATTTATCGATGAGGTTTTAGATAAAGCTATTGCGAATATGGAAATAGAAATTCCTCATCAAATGATTCATGATGAGCTTGACCGTATGATAGAACAATATAGTGAAAATTTAAAAATGCAAGGAATTACACTTGAGCAATATTATCAATTCACTTCTTCTAATGAGCAAGTCTTAAAAGAAGAAATGCATCCTGAGGCAGAAAAACGTGTGCATGCTCGGTTTTTACTTGAAGAAATTGCGAAAGAGGAAAAAATTACAATTGCTCCACAAGATGTGGATGAGGAAATTAAAAAGTTGACCGAAGAATACAAAATGACAGAAGAAGAATTCTTAAAGTTATGTGGTGGACGTGAAATGATAGAATATGACATGAAAATGAGAAAAGCCATTGAAATTTTGAAAGATAATAATTAAAAGAAATGAAAAGTTTCTTTTTTTCTTGACGAAAGAGGAAAAAAATTATAAACTAAGTTTAATAGGATAAGGTAGTGATTTATATATGATTCGAAAAGTGGGAATGAGTCTTTTTATTTGCTTATTATGTGCTGGATGTTTTTCTAAACAAGAAGAAAGGCAAACAGGATATGATCAAATGACATTAAATACATTATTATTAAACTATGTTACGAATATTGAACAGGAAATAGCGCTTTCTCATATTGAAGGAAATAAAACTTCTTATGATGGAACTTATTCTTTGAAGGATGGAGTTTTGACAAATGAGTCTGGAGTTGTTTTACATACACATATTAAATCAACAGATGAAGAAGGGGTACTTTTTAAAATTGAAAATTATAAAGTGGTTTATGCACAGTTAGGATTTTATGCAAATAAAGCGATTTATGAAAATGGAAAAATAAAAAATGAATAAAAAAGATAGAATTGTGTCTATCTTTTTTTTGTAAAGTAAATGAAAAAACAAAGGGAATCTCTTTACAGAAAACCTAAAAAAAGCTATAATAGTGGTACATAGTGGTTAAAAGTGGTAAAACGTGGGGGTGATAATTTATGTTCATGGGAGAATTTCATCAACGTTTAGATGAGAAGGGACGTATCACAATCCCCGTAAAAATGCGCAATGATTTAGGAGAGAACTTTATTGTGACACGTGGTCTTGATGGATGTATTTTTATCTATCCAAAAGAGGAATGGCAAAAAATTATTACTCAATATAAAGAACTTCCAAATACAAAAGAAACACGTACCTTTTTAAGAGCTTTCCTATCTTGTGCTAGTGAAATGAATATGGATAAACAAGGTAGAATGAATATCACTTCTCCACTAATTGAATGGGCTTCTTTAAATAAAGAGGTAGTCATTATTGGTGTAAACGAAAGGCTTGAAGTTTGGAGTAAAGAGATTTGGGAGAATTATTTAGATGAAAGCAAGGAAAGTTTCTCTGATATAGCTGATAAACTCTTTCAAACGAATATGGTGTAGATATGCATGAGAGTGTTTTATTAAAAGAGGCAATTGAAAATTTAGATTTAAAAGAAGATTCCATTGTTGTAGACTGTACGCTCGGTTATGGAGGACATTCTAGCGAAATTCTAAAACGAATTCCGAAGGGAAAGTTATATTGTTTTGATCAAGATGAAGATGCGATTTGCTATAGTGAAACTCGTTTACGTGAAATTGCTTCTAATTTTGAAATTATTTCTAGTAACTTTGTCAATATAAAAGAAGAATTAGAGAAACGAGGCGTTCAAAAAGTCGATGCGATTTTATATGATTTAGGTGTATCTAGTCCACAATTAGATCAAAAAGAAAGAGGTTTTTCCTTTCATCAAGATGCTTATTTGGATATGCGAATGAATAGAAAAGAATCTTTAACAGCCCATACTGTTGTAAATAGGTATTCTCTAGAAGAACTTGTACGTATCTTTTTGGAATATGGAGAAGAAAAATATGCAAGAAGCATTGCAAAAAAGATTGTAGAGGCAAGAGACAAAAAAGAAATTAATACGACATTAGAACTTGTTACTCTTATAAAAGAAGCCGTTCCGTTTAAATATGCAAGAGAACATCATCCCGCTAGAAGAGTGTTTCAAGCCATTCGAATTGAGGTAAACCATGAGTTGGAATTTTTTGAAAAATCTTTGCAAGATGCCATTTCTCTTTTAAATACAAATGGGAAAATTTGCGTGATTACATTTCATTCTTTAGAGGATAAAATCTGTAAAACCATTTATAAAGAGGTAAGCCAATTAGAGGAAAGTTTAAAAAATATACCTGTGATTCCTGAAGCTTATCTAAAAGATTATGAGATGGAAAAAACAAGGAAACCAAGTAAAGAGGAAATTGAGAAAAACCCAAGAGCTAGGAGTGCGAAACTACGTGTTTTAAAAAAAAGAAGATAAGGGGGAAAGTATGAAGAATAAAAAGAGGAGAAAGCCAATTACAAAAGGGGAGATTTGTTTATATTTATTAATGTTTATTTGTTTTATTTCTACTTTTGTGGTGCAGATTTTTTGTGGAGCTTCTATTTCAAACTTAAGTATGAGTGTAGAAAAAGTTCGTTATGAAATTGATGCGCAAGATAAGAAAAATGAAAGTTTAGTGATGAAGGTGAATGAGTTGACTTCCTTTGATAAAGTAAAAGAGGTTGTAAGTGATATGGGATTAGCGTATAATAATGATAATGTAATCGTAATCAACGATTAATTAGAGGTGGCAAAATGGATATAAAAAAGAAGAAAAAAAAGACTTGGAATTTACCAAAAAAAGCATTCTATATCTTTTCCTTTCTTCTTTTTTTGCTTTATATAAAACTTTCCTATCTTTCTTTATCACCTGTTGTATATGGAAAAAATGTGGCTACATTTGCTAGTAAAAGAAATACGGTGCGTAAAGTCATTCCCGCTTCTCGTGGAAATATTTTTGATGTAAGTGGAGATCCACTGGCTATGAATGTGACTTCTTATACTTTGATTGCTTATTTAGATGAATCAAGAAGTAAGGATTCTAAAGTACCAAAACATGTGGTGGATGTAGAAGATACAGCGACAAAGCTTGCCGAAGTATTAGAAGCGGATAAAGAAAAAATCAAGTCTACTTTAGAAAATGGAATCAAAAATAAAAAATACCAAGTAGAGTTTGGAAGTATAGGAAAAGGAATTACAGAATTAAAAAAAGATGAGATTTTATTTTTAAATCTTCCTGGTATTTCTTTTATAGAAAGTGCGAAAAGATATTATCCCAATGGAAACTTTGCTTCTTATATTGTGGGGTATGCAAAAGGAAAAGAAGTAGAAAAAGAAAATAAGAAAGAAACAGAAATTGTTGGGGAGATGGGAATTGAAGTTGCTTATAATGATATATTAAAAGGTGAAGATGGGTATTTGGAATATCAGCAGGATCGTTATGGATATAAAATTGCAGGAACCAATGAAATCAATGATGCTGCTAAAGATGGATATGATATTTATTTAACGTTGGATTCGAATGTACAACGATTTGTGGAAACAGAAATCGAGACGATTGCAGCTACTTATGAGCCTAATTTTTCTATTTTAACGGTTATGGATGCGAAAACAGGGGATATATTAGGAGCTTCTTCTAGTCCTTCTTTCGACCCAAATGTTAGAGATGTAACTTCTTATGAAAATCCCTTTGTGACCACTTCCTATGAACCAGGTTCTACGATGAAAATCTATACTTATTTGTGTGCTTTAGAAACGGGAAACTATGATGGAGGAAATTCTTTTGATTCTGGACATGTTAAAATCGGCGATGATACAATTAGCGATTGGAATGAAAGAGGTTGGGGAAGAATTACTCTTGATAAGGGATTTGAATATTCTTCAAATGTAGGAGTCGTTCATTTAATTCGAGAATATTTATCAAAAGAACAGTTAAAAGAATGTCTAAGAAAATTTGGCTTTGGTTCGAAAACAGGAATTGAACTTTCTCATGAATCATCTGGGAAAATGCAGTTTAATTATGAGGTTGAGGTGATGACAGCTGGTTTTGGACAAGGAATTCGAACAACGGTAATACAACAATTAAAAGGAGCCACAATTATTGCAAATGACGGTTATGCGTTAAAACCACACATTGTTAGTAAAATTGTAGATCCAAATACAGGGGAAATTATAGAAGAACGTAAAGTAGAAAAATCGGAACAATTGGTTAAAAAATCGAGCATTGAAAAAATAAAAGAATTGATGTATAATACTATAAACGGTACAGATAGTGGAACAGCGGGAAAAAGGTATAGTATTGAAGGTTTTGATTTGATTGGAAAAACAGGGACTGCTCAAATTTATGAATCGGGGAAGGGATATTTAAAAGGAGAAAATAATTATATTTTTTCAAGTTTGATTTTGTATCCAAAAGAAAATCCTGAAATTATTATCTATGGAGCGATGAAGCAACCTAAAAAAGGACAATACACAGGTCTTGCGGATGCCGTTAAAAATCTAGTCAAGAATATTGCAAAATATAAAAATATTTATGAAGAAAAGCAAGAAGTTGAAGAAACAAAATATGTGACTCTAACTCCTTATATTGGTCTTTCGACCTCTAATGTGCGAAGGGATTTAGAAAATTATAAATTGAATTTGATTCCTCTTGGGGATGGAGATCAAATAATAGATCAGTATCCAAAGGAAGGAATTACTTTAGTTGAAAAGGATCGATTGTTTCTTCTTACCAATGGGAAGAATATCGAGATGCCTTCTATAAAAGGATTCAGTAAAGCAGAAGTGAAAATATTGGCTCAATTTCTTTCTATTCCATTAGAAGAGGAAGGAAATGGATATGTAAAAGAGGTAAATATTTTAGAGGGAACCAAAATAGAAGAAGGTATGACGTTAAAAGTGCTATACGAAGAAGGGAAGGAATAACAAATGAAAAAAGGATTTACACTTGTAGAATTATTGGCAGTAATTACTGTATTTGCTATTCTTGTTGTAGTTATTTTACCAAGAGTATCAAAACATATTGATGATTCAAAGGAAGATTTGTATAAGACACAAATGGATAGTATTGAAAGAGCAGCGAGAGATTATTTACTAAGTGATAAGGGAAAGGAAGATCGAAAAAAGGCACAAGAAAAAACAATTTATATCGAGCTTGCCAAATTACAAGAATATGATTATTTAGAGAAGGAAAAAATAAAAAATCCGCTAGATGGAGAAATCATGAACGGTGTCATTCGGGTTAGTTACCAAAATAATAGCTATGCTTTTGAATATTTAGAGATGAATATCGAAGAAGCAGAACAACAAGATCATACGGTGGAACGCTATATTTTACAAAAATCTGGAGTTAAACCTCCTACTTCAACCGAAGATGGACTCTACGCTTCTAAGGTTACTTTTAGTGATATGGATACAACGACAAGTTTTAAAAATATATATTATTATCGTGGAAACAATCCAAATAATTATATTCAACTACAAATGGGTTCTGGAAGTGCAAATACAGAGACTTGGAATATTGTAAGTATTGATACAACAAATAAAGTGATGAAGCTCGTAAGAACGGGTAAAAAGTCAAAGACTGTTTGGTCAGAAACAGACACAATAGCCAATTTATTTCTTTCTGAAGATTCATTAAAAATGCATCAATATTTGAATACGACGGTTTTTAATAGTTTCAGTGATGATTTGAAAAAGAATTTGAAAACGCCAAAGTGGATGATTGGCGAAGTAGATAGCACTTCTAGTACACTTGATGTAGTCATGGCAGATGAAGATGCAAAGCGTGAGACAAGAACCGCTGTTTCTCTATTATCTGTAAGTGATTATATGAATGCCTCTTTAGCGAATTCTTGTAGAAATACTCAGTTTGATGAACATTGTGTGGCAACGAACTGGCTTACCAATCTTGTAGTTAAGGAATCAGAAAGTACAACAGGAATTGGTTATTATTTGAGAAATACAGTCAAAGGGCAAAGAAAAGTTTGGTCTGTTACTTCAAGCGGTCTTACTGCTTCTAATGTAACGAGTTCTTTATATGTGTATCCTGTGATTTATTTGCCTACTACATTGGTTTTAGACCCTTCTATGGATGATACAAATATGAATCCTATAGGATCAGTAAGTAATCCATATGTCTTGAAGATGTACTAAAGTGGTATAACAATCATTAAAGGAGTATGGATATGAGGAAAAAAGGTTTTACATTAATCGAGTTACTAGCTGTCATAGTAATACTTGCTGTCATTGCGCTGATAGCCGTACCTGTGATACTAAGTTTAGTTGATAAATCGAGAAGAAAAGCAGCGGAAGAAAGTGCAGTTTTGTATGTAGATACCATCGAGAACATGCTGATGTTAAATAATATAGAAAATACAGATGGAAAAACATATAAAGTAAAAGGAAGAACAGTAGTTGATGAAAACGATAAGGTCATTTTGAATTTAGAAATTAAAGGAGACGTTCCTTATAATGGTGTAGAAAATGTCATTAAAATCAATAGTGGTTTTATAG
>CAJTSN010000038.1:15144-16004 GCA_910578745.1 uncultured Bacilli bacterium | reverse complement strand
GATTTACAGATTTATAATTTTTCCTGTATAATAGACAATATTTATTAGAAAAGGAGTTTTTTATGGATGGCTGTACTTGTTATGGAATTAAATACCATAAAACAAAATTGAATGCAACTATGTATATATTGTTTCCACTTACTTTGGTAGAGGAAAAAAGGATGCGTGAAATGAATAATAAAATTGCCAAAGTTTAGATGATGCAGAATATGAATTATTAAGAAATACTGAAAAATAGAAACAGTTGATTCTTACAAGAGAAATAGTGGAAGATACAACAAAATTTAAATTGTATTGATATATCAAGTAAGATGATTAAAAGAGGGGGGAATTGAATATGGAAGAAAGAAAACCAAGTTACACATTAGACATTTATAAGGAAGATTCTTGGCAAAGTATTGTCAAGGATGAGGAGGATATTAAGAAAATAGATAGGGCTCTTTTTCAACTGACAAAACTGGAGTACCAAGCACAACTACGTGTTTTAAAAGATGGAGAAGTATGGTTATTTTTAAATAACACAGATTATCAATACTTATATTGGAAGAATGTTTATGTAAGAGAGCAAGGACTTAGTTTTGCTACAGAAAAAATTTATGGAAAACAATTAAGAAAGAAAAAAAGAAGCAATAATTCTGAATCATAAAAGAATAAAGTAAGGTGGGAAAATATGATCGAACAAACGATAGAAAAGAAACAGAGAATATTTTATGATTCTCTCTATAGAGAAAATGAGGAGATTTTAATTTATTTTTCAAAGTGCTCTTCTGCAAATGATATGCCACGTTTTTACTTTAGCTTTTATGAAAAGGAAACCCTAGTTGCTTATATTTACTTTTACCTAAATATGGGGGGGGGGG
>CAJTSN010000038.1:8724-15047 GCA_910578745.1 uncultured Bacilli bacterium | reverse complement strand
TATGTAGCTAAAGAGAAAAGAAATGAGGGTTATGCGAAGTTGCTTCTTTCTACTTGGATTCAATTTTGCTTGCACCATTCTGTTGAAACTATACAAACAATCGAAAGACAGAGAAAACCCTTTATTGTTTATTTACTAAAAACCTTTGGATTTGATTTACTTAATGAAGAAGAAAAACAAAAAGATAGAAGAAAGATTGCTATATGTAAAAGAGAAAATTCTTGTTCAAAATGTCTTCATTTTCATGATAAGAATCAAGAGATGGGTTTTATCAATAGTCATATTATGAAAGAGGACAATTATGAGGTACTCTCTTTATTGGACTTAGAAAATCCAGACATTCATGTTTTAGATCATATTTTATTATTAAAAAGTTATATCTCCTATGATAATGAAAAAACTTATGAAAAGGCAAAACAAATAATAAAAAAGTATAAATAAGCTTTATCAAAATATCCCTTTATTCGTCAAAAAATGACAATATTTGACAAAAGAGGGAGGAATTGGTAGAATATAGACGTTTTATGAAAGAAAGGGGAGAAAAAAATGAAGTTTGCTATAAAGTTCTGTGATATACAACAAAATTTAGAAAGTTTAAGAAATATTTTAAAGGATGTTAAAAGTGACATTATTAAAATTTTTGTTATTTTTGATGGTGTCGAAGAAAAATGGATACGAGATAATGAAAAAAAGAAGAAATATGTGAATAAGTGTGAAAAAATTCTTCAAAAAATCCAATTTCCATTCGATCATATTTTAGTAACAAATCAAGAGAATTTAGTACAATTATGTGATCGAAATCATATTGATGTCGTATTTCTTAGTTCAAAACAAGAAATAGATACATTTCAAAATAATGAATTTATGACCGCTATGGATATAACAGATACAAAGTCTTTTTATAAGAATTTAGGAGAATATATAAAATATTGGAATCGTCCATTATTGTCCACGGAAAAAGAAATTTCTAATTTACCATCAGAAGATAAAATATGGTTACAATATTATACAAAAAAAGAAGCGAGAGATTTAGAGCGTTTGTCAAAAGAAAAAAAATCTATGTTTGCACATATTGTCGATAATAATCAAGATTTTTTATACAGTACTGCGTTAGAAATTGCAGGTACAGATACAAAAATTTCTTATGAAGAACTCCTTCAAAATGTGGCTAAATATAAATTAGCCTTCCTACAAGATGGAATTAAGTATGATGATGTCGTTTGCATTGCCAGTCCGAATGTTCCAGCGAGTATTTACTCTTTTTTTGCTCTTCAAGAGATAGGTGCGAAACCAAGTCTAATGCATATTTTTACAAAAAAAGACTTAATGCATCACTATTTTGTTTCTGAAAAGTGCAAAGCGGTTGTGATGATTGGAATGGAAGAGGTATATGAAAATGTAAAAGAAGCGATACAGGAAACTGAAGTAAAACGAGTAATAGTCGTTCCCTTAACCGATTCTTTATCGCTAAAATATCGTTTAGGACTTTCTCTTTATAATTCGAAACTAGGGAAATTCATAGTTAACTTTTCTAAAAAGAAAGAAAAATATAAATTAGAAAAGAATTGTCCTTATACAAAAGCCATTCGAAATGTGACAACACAATTATTTAGTGATTTTCGAAATACGATTGGAAATTTCAAAGTTTGTGAAGATGATATTTTCATTTCATTAAAGCGCTTTTTGGGAGAGAAAAAAGAAGTAGAAAATGAGGAAGAAATCAACCAAACAAATCCGATTGCCGCATTATTACATACAGGTGGTACAACTGGAAATCCTAAGGCCGCTTTATTATCTCATGATAACTTTAATTCAAATATTGATGCCTTTGAAGCAACCATTCAAAACTTTAAAAGAGGCGAAACATTTATGAGTATCCCACCACTATTTCATATATTAGGTCTTAATAATTGCGTATATATGCCTCTTAGAGTGGGAGCCAAAGTGGCTCTTGTAGCAAAATATAATAAAAAGAAATTACCAAAACTCTTTAAAATTTATCATCCTGAATATTTTTTTGCTGTCCCTAAAATTGGGCAAGATATGCTTAATAATAAAGAGGACTTTTCCACGGTTGACTTGTCTAATAGCAAATACATTGTCTTTGGGGGAGAAGAGATGTTACTTAAATTTTTAATGGACTACCAAGTTTTTATAGAAATACATGATGGACGTATTCAAGTTAGTCAATCTTTAGGTGCGTCTGAAGCAACTTGTAGTATGACAAACACATTCAATAATTGTAATGAATTAGGTAGTGTTGGTATTCCTCTTATTCACTTAAATGCGAAAATAGTGAAAATCAAAGATCCAAATGAAGAAAATTATGAGGTCATTGAAGAATTAGGATATAATCAAGTGGGTGAGATTTGCTTTCAAGGTTCTTCCATTATGGTTGGCTATCTAAACAAAGAAGATAATAAGATGACATTGCGAAAGCATGAAGATGGGAAAATATGGTTGCATACAGGAGATGCAGGGTACATTACAAAGCGAGGAATCATTTATTTTGAAAATCGAATTAAGGATATGATAAAAATTAATGGAGAACAAGTATTCACATCTGAAATCAAAAAGGTAATTGCCTCTCATCCTTTGGTAGAAAAATGTGCAATCACATGCATTACTGATGAAGACAACAAGAAAAAAATTATTGCAACCGTTACCGTTTTAAGTGGTTTCGCAGGTTATGAAGCGATTAAACAACAAATTATGGAGTTATGTAAAAATACTTTAATTAAAGAGGCTGTACCACGAGAAATTGTCGTTAAAGAAAAAATGCCAGAAACTATGTATTTGAAAACGGATATTACGGCACTACAAGAAGAATATTCACAAAAGCAGAAAGTGAAAACGAAAGAAGGAAATTTATGAGACCATTAATTATTGGGGTAGACGCCGATGGTGTACTTACAGATATGAATGCATTTTATATTGAATCAGGAACTAAGTTTTTTAAAAGAAAGCCAACACATCCAGAAGCATATAGCATAAAAGAAATGTTTGACTGTTCTTCTTTTATGGAACTTCTTTTTGGACTATTTTATTTTCCAAAATATTGTAAAAAGTATGTTGCAAGAGAAAATGCGACAGCGGTTATTCAAAAGCTAAATCAAGAAGGACATTTATTACATGAAATTACTGCCCGAAAATTTGTAACAAATCGCCACATTTTAGGCTCATATAGTCGAAATATGTTTGAAACATGGACAAATAAACAGGAAATGAACTTTGAAAGCTATCAATATTGTTCTGAAGAGTTTAGTCCAAGAGATAAATGGATTGCTTGTCATAAACTCTCTGTTGATGTTATGATCGAAGATAAACCTGAAGTGGCACTTCACTTGGCCGATCATGGCATTCAAGTTTTATTGTTTGATGCTCCTTATAATAAAGATGTAAAACATGAAAATATAACACGTGTTTCAAATTGGCAAGAAGTATATGATAAAGTGCATGCTTTTGCTAATCAAACCAAGGAAGGGAAAGAAGAAGAATTTCATGTTCTAAATGGAGTAGAAAGACAAAAATTAACACCCTTAGAATTACAGAACTATTTACGAGAATATAAACAATATTTAATGAAAAAGCCTTATGATGAAAAATTAAATAAAACGTTTAATTCTAATTTTAAATTCTTTCATAAACTAGGAATGATTTCAATGTTTTTCTATGGAGTGAAAGTAGAGGGAAAAGAAAATATTCCTTATCAAAATGGTTTAATCTTTGCATCAAATCATTTAGATAGTTATGACCAATTTTTAATTTCGAAAGCGATTGGAAATCGTCCTTTAAGGGGGTTAGCTTCTACTACAATCAAGGATACTTTTCGTGGAAAATTATTTCAAAGGTCAGGCATTACTTTTGTTGATAGAACAGACGATGAAAGTAAAAAGGTGGCAGAAGAAAAATTATGTGTTGATTTAGTCCATGGAAATGATCTTTTGATTTTTCCAGAAGGTACAAGAAAAAACAAAACGGAAGAGGGAAGACAGAAGAAAATCTTAAAATTTAAATTAGGAACCGCTTCTATTGCCCAAAAAACAGGTTCTTCCATTGTTCCTGTTGCTATTGTTAAGGAAAATAAATTTTCAATTCTTAAAACGAGTGTTGTTTGTTTCGATAAGCCTATTACAGTTGAGAGTTTTGATGACATTGAACAAGTAACCGATACACTACAAGAGAGTATTGTAACGATGATTGATAAACCACGTGAATTCGTAAAAAAGAAAAATTATTCATAAAAAATCAATAAAACTATTGGTTTTTTTATTGTATTATGCTATTCTTAAAAATAAGGGAGTGAATTTGATGTATGGTTTAATTTTACAAATAATATCTTTTTTGTTTTTTTTCTTAATTGTAGTCATTTATTTTTCTAAAAAGAGAATTCGTACAGTAGAAACAAAACTTTATTCTCTACTTATTGTCATTCAAATGATCGGAATCCTTCTAGACTTGGCAAGCACTTCTCTCGCTTTATTTGATCCTTTAAATCCGCTTTTAAATCCTATATCAAAATTATATCTGGTTTACTTAATCTGTATTTCACTATTGTTTGTTTATTACACTATCTATATTTCCTATAGTCAAAAAAAATCGATTGAAAAAAAGCATTTTTATAGTTTCTTAAGCCTTCTATTTCTCCTATCTTGCATTTGTCTTTCTTTACCTCTTTTTAATTTTTCAAAAGGAAATGTTGTTTATACATATGGAGCAAGTGCTACTTTCACAAAAGGAGTAGGCGCTATTTCATACATCGTCATGCTTTTTTGCATTATTAGAAATTACAAAGATATCAAGTTCAAGAAATATCTACCATTACTTGCTTTCGTTTTGTTAGGCGTTTTAGGTGCACTCATTCAAATGATATATCCAGAAATGTTAGTTATAACTTTTACAATTACATATGTCACTTTCGCTATGTATTTTACTATTGAAAATCCAGATATGAAATTGATTGAACAACTAAATATAGCTCGTGATCAGGCAGAAAAAGCAAACAATGCCAAGACAGAATTCTTATCCAATATGTCTCATGAAATTAGAACCCCATTAAATGCAATTGTTGGATTTTCACAAGCGCTATTAGAAGAAGAGATTCCTATGAGTGCGAAAGAAGAAGTAAAAGATATTATCATGGCCTCTGATAATTTATTAGAAATTGTAAATGGAATTTTGGATATTTCAAAAATTGAGGCAAATAAATTAGAAATTATTAATACAGAATATCAATTAAGTAAAATCTTAAAAGAATTAATTACATTAACAAAAACGAGAATAGGAGAAAAACCAATTGAATTTAAAACAAATTTTGATTCAAGTATTCCTGAAGTTTTATATGGAGATCATACAAGGTTAAAACAAATTATTTTAAATATTTTGACCAATGCCGCCAAATACACGAAAGAAGGCTTCATTGAATTTAAAGTTTCTTCTGTAATCAAGGACGATATTTGTAGACTTATTGTTTCAGTAGAAGATTCTGGAATTGGAATTAAACCTGAAAAAATAGATAAGTTATTTACAAAATTTGATCGATTAGAAGTAGAGAAGACAATTACGATTGAAGGAACAGGATTAGGGCTTGCCATTACAAAAAAATTAGTGGATTTGATGCATGGTAAAATTGTAGTACAAAGTGTATATGGAAAAGGTTCTAAGTTTACAGTGGCTTTAGACCAAAAGATTATAGCAACAAAATCACCTGTCGAGGTCGAAGAGAACAAAATAGAAAAAGAACAAATAACGTTTGTAGGGAAAAAAATTCTTGTCGTTGATGATAATAAAGTGAATTTAAAAGTAGCGACACGCTTACTAAAAAGTTATAAAGTAGAAGTTGAAACCGTAGATAATGGCTTTGATGCGATTGAAAAAATAAAAAATAAAGAAGTATATGATCTCATTTTAATGGATGATATGATGCCAAAAATGAGTGGAACAGAAACATTTAAAAAATTAAAGGAAATGGAAGATTTTCGTATTCCTGTTATTGCTTTAACTGCAAATGCGATCTCAGGAATGAGAGAAAAATACTTGGAATTAGGCTTCAATGATTATCTATCAAAGCCAATTGAAAAACTAGAATTAAATCGTGTCTTAATAAAATTTTTAAAATAGTGTCATCACTATTTTTATTTTTGAAAAAAATGTTATAATAAATAGTATAAGAAGTAAGGTGTATGTATGAAAAAGAAGTATCTTGTTGTTATTTTAGTTCTCCTCTTTATTTTTGAAATTTTTTTAAGCATTAGCATTCTCTTTTTTCCTAAAATAAAACTAGAAGGAGAAAATGAGATTAAGGTTCCTGTATTTGAGGAGCG
>CAJTSN010000038.1:1541-8714 GCA_910578745.1 uncultured Bacilli bacterium | reverse complement strand
CTTTTGAAGGAGCTTCGGTTTATCGCTTTGGAAAAAAAACAAAAGCGAAAATAAAAGTAAAAAATAATGTTGATTTTAAAAAAGTTGGAACTTATCAAATTGAATATACATATAAATATGGTTTTTTCACCATTAAAAAAAATAGAACGGTTGAAGTTGTCGATGAAGAAGCCCCTAAAATTACTTTAAAAGGAGAGGGGGAAACTATAATTTGTCCAAATAAAGAGTATGAGGAAGAGGGATATGAAGCATTTGATCACTATGATGGAAATCTTACAGATAAGGTAAAAGTAGAAAAAAAAGAAGATGAGATTATATATACTGTAAAAGATTCTTCTAATAATTTAAAAGAAGTGATAAGAAAAATAAAAAAAGAAGATACAGAAAAACCTAAAATTACTTTAAAAGGAAAGAGTACAATTTATCTTGATAAGAACACACCTTATAAAGAAGAAGGATATACGGTTGAGGATAACTGTAGTCAAAATCTAATGGATAAGGTAAAAATCACAGGAACCGTTAATACATTAAAAGTAGGTAGTTATAAAAAAACATATACAGTGACCGATGAAAGTGGAAATCAATCTTCTGTTACAAGAACCATCATTGTTCGAAATAAAACCAAAGCGGATAGTTGTGTAGGAAAAGGAGGCGTCATTTATTTAACGTTTGATGATGGTCCAAATGCAACTTATACACCAATCATTTTAGATATACTAAAGAAATATAATGTGAAAGCTACCTTTTTTGTAACGATGGCAGGACCCGATTCTTTGATTAAAAGGGAATACGAAGAAGGACATACGGTCGCCCTTCATACTGCAAGTCATAATTATAAAACGGTTTATTCTTCAGTTGATGGCTATTTTAAGGACTTAGAAAAAGTACAGAATCGAGTTTACAATATCACAGGGGTTCGCTCTACAATTATTCGCTTTCCGGGAGGAAGTTCAAATACAGTGAGTCGCAACCATTTTAATGGAATTATGAGTCTTCTTACAAATGAAGTGGAAAAAAGAGGTTTTTCCTACCATGATTGGAATATTTCATCAGGTGATGCAGGAGGAACAACGGATCCTAGAGTAGAATTCAACAATGTAGTATCGAGATTAAGCAAAAATTGTAGCAATGTTGTCTTAATGCATGATATTAAAAAACATACGTCTTTAGCGATTGAAGATATTATTAAGTATGGACTTGAGAATGGATATACGTTTGAGGCTATTATGGAAGAAACAGAGCCCGTTCATCAAAAAGTAAATAACTAGGTATCATTTTATCATTTTCTTTGATGACAACTTATCGATTCTTCATTCTTTTTTTATACCTATTTTTAAACTTTATAGAAATATTCTCAAATACAGGAAAAGATTCCTATAATTTAAGTACCAAATGAAACAAAATCTTTCTTATTGACTTTTGTTTTAAATAAGAGTACTATGTATTTAATCAAAAATAGAAATTTATATTTTTATAAGTTTGAAGGTGTTTATATATGAATAAAACGATCGAAGATTTTTTTGAATTAATTGAAAATTACAGTGAAGAAGAAAAACAAATGATAAAAAAGGCTTATGATTTGGCCAATAAGCTTCATGCAGAACAAAAAAGAGATAGTGGGGAACCTTATATTATTCATCCCATCAATGTTGCCTATAATACTGCAAGTACGATTATGGATGTCGATTCCATTTGTGCTGCTTTTTTACATGATACCCTAGAAGATACAGATATGACTAAGCAAGAATTGACTTCCCTTTTTAATCCAACCATTGCTGATTTAGTTGATGGTGTCACAAATTTTAAGAATATACCAAAAAGGAAAAAGAAAACGCAACTATGCGGAAATTAGTCGTTTTTGCTTTAAAACAAGATGTTCGAATTCTTTTAATTAAGCTTTGTGATAAATTACATAATATGAGGACACTTCAATATAAGAAACCAGAAAAACAAATAAAAACAGCGGAGGAAACTTTAAAATTTTATGCACCACTTGCTTACCATTTAGGTGTATATCGTATAAAAACAGAACTAGAGGATATTGCTTTTTCTTACGTAAATCCAGAAACATTCAAAGAATTAAAACAGAAAAGAGAAGAATATGACAATACTGTAAAAGAAGATTTATACCTAATGAAAGAGAGAATAGAAAATATCTTGATACAAAATCACTTGAAAACAACTGTCAAAATTCGTTCTAAAAATATATATGGTATTTATAGTCGTTTAGAAAGTGGTCATAAATTGAGTGATATGTTTGATTTATTGTGTCTTAAGGTCGTTATGGAAGATGTAGCTTCTTGTTATCAAGCTTTAGGACAAATTCATGCGAAATACCACCCCATCAACGGCAAATTTAAAGATTATATTTGTAATCCAAAGACAAATCTATACCAGTCTTTACATACAACCGTTTTTGGAGAAAATGGGCATTTAGTTCAAATTCAAATTCGAACGGAAAAAATGGATAAAATTGCTTCATTTGGTTTAGGGGCTTATTGGCAGATTTATGAGAAAGATGCTTATCAAGTGATGCAAGAAGATTTTAAGAATTGTCAAATTTATAAATCGTTGTCACAAGTCAATGAAATTTTCGAAAATAACTATGACTTCGTAGAACATGTAGAAGGGGAAGTTTTATCTAGTAAAATTTATGTGTATTCTCCACAAGGAGATATCTACGCACTTCCTATAGGAGCCACTGCTATAGACTTTGCTTATACAATCCATACAGATATTGGAAATCAATTAATAAAAGTGTATGTCAATGATGAAGAAGTTCCTGTTGACACTGTTTTAAAAAATAAAGATCGGGTAAAAATTATCACGAGTACGACTTCTTCTTTCTTAGATAGGAAAAAAGACTGGGAACAAATTGTAGTTACGACTTTAGCAAAAAGAAAAATTCGAGAATATTTAAAAAAGCAATCTGTAAAGTAGGTTGCAAATAGCCTTTTAGGTATGCTATAATAAATATAGCTGAATAGGGAAGGAGTAAAAAATGAATAGAGAGTTTTTAGAACAAAATGGAATTGATGTTGCTCATGGATTAGAACTTTTAGGGGATATGGATATGTATAATGAAACTTTATCTGATTTTTTAGAAGAACAAAAAACACGTATTCCTGCATTAAAAGAATATAAAGAAAAAGGGGATCTTGAAAATTATGCCATTTTAGCGCATGCTATGAAAAGTGATTCAAAATATTTAGGTTTTACGAAGTTGATAGAACTTGCTTATGCCCATGAATTAAAAGGAAAAGAAAAGGATATGGACTATATTAATGAAAATTTTGATGCTTTCATGGAAGAAGCCAATCGAATTGGAACGATATTAGAAAAATATAATAATGGATAAATGAAAGATAGAAGGGAATTACTAGAGGTAATTCTTTTTTTTCACGAAAAATTCATAGAAAATCCATTTTTCTTTCAAAACTTTTTTTTAAAATTAATTCGAAAGGAGAGAAAATATGTATGAAAATGTGTTTCGGCGGGTAGAAGAAAAGTATGTACTTGATGGAAGACAGAAGCAAGAACTTCTAAAAAAAATCGAATCTTATTTACAAAAAGATAAATTTTATAAAACTACAATTTGTAATCTTTATTTTGATACTATCCATGATGATTTAATTGTTCACTCCTTAGAAAAACCAATTTTTAAGGAAAAGATACGACTTCGAAGTTATAAAATTCCCGATTTAGAAGATGATGTCTTTTTAGAAATAAAGAAAAAATACAAAGGAATTGTAGGAAAAAGAAGAGTGAAAATGAAATTAAAAGAGTTTTATGAGTATATAAAAAACCATGAATTTGATGAAACCAATCAAATTATGAGAGAAATTGATTATGCCTTCACTCACTATCAATTAAAACCAACTATTTATATCGCTTATGATCGAAAAAGTTATGTCGCAAAGGAAAATAAGCATTTGCGCATTACATTCGATGAAAATTTGAGAAGTCGAACCGATGATTTACGCTTAGAACTCGGTGATGCTGGATTTCGATATTTTAAAGGAGAATATTATATTATGGAAATAAAAACATTAGGCGCTATGCCTATGTGGCTTGTACATGCTTTATCCGATTTAAACATTTATCCAACTTCCTTTTCAAAATATGGAAGTATTTATGAAAAAAAGAAAGAGAGGAAAATAAATTATGCTTACTAGTATTTTTTCAAATGAAACGGCATCTGTTGAACTATATTCTATTTTTTTATGTTCTGTTTGTTCTATCCTTCTAGGAATTTGTATTGCTTTTACTCATAAGTATACATCTAAATATAATAAAAATTTTTTAGTGACGCTTTCCGTTTTACCCCTTTTAGTACAAATTGTCATTTTTATGGTGAATGGAAATTTAGGAACAAGTGTTGCCATTTTAGGCGCATTTAGTTTGGTTCGTTTTCGAAGTTTACCCGGAACATCGAAAGAAATACTCAGTGTCTTTTTTGCCATGACCATCGGTTTAGCAACAGGAATGGGGCATTTGCTATTTGCTGGAATTATGACATGTATGGGATGTGCTATATTACTACTACTTAGTAAAGCCAAATTTTTTGATCCAAACAGACAAGAGAAGATTTTAAAAATCACAATTCCTGAGAATTTAGATTATACAACTGTTTTTGATACTATTTTTGATCAATATACAAAAAAAGTAGAATTAGAGCAAGTAAAAACAACCAATATGGGAAGTATGTTTGATTTAAGTTATCGAATCACTCTACTTACAACAAAAAATGAAAAAGAATTTATAGATGAGTTGCGTACGAAAAATGGAAATCTAAAAATAATTTTAACCCATCCTTTAGTAGAAAGTGATTTATAATATGAGAAAAATAATTTTGTCTCTTGTCATACTCCTATTTTGTGGAGGAGGCTATTTTCTTTGGAGACAAAGCCATAAGAAAAAGAATACGATAGAAACGATACAGTCCCTTGATATGGACCTCACTTTGGATTACCATAATCTAGATATCGATTGGTCTACTTATAAAACCGAAAAGATTGAACTTTCAGATAGTATTGATATTCAAGAAGGAGGTATTTATATTCTATCAGGTACACTAGAAGATGGCTCAATTACGATTGATACCGAGGATTATGTCAAACTCATTTTGAATCAAGTTTCGATTAAAAATGCAAATGGGCCTGCTTTATATATTAAAAATTCGAAGGCGACCTTTTTATCTTTAGAGGAAGGAACTGAAAATAGATTCGAAGATGGAAGTACACGTACGACGGAAAGTGAGGAACTTGATGGAGTCATTTATAGTAAAGATGACCTCTTCTTTGAAGGAAAAGGAACCTTATATGTGACTTCTAATTATCAAGATGGAATTGTAAGCAAAGATAATATAGAAGTGACTGAGGGCGTTTATAGGATTGATGCAAAAGATGATGGAATACGTGGGAAGGACTCTATTTCTATTTTAGGAGGAACATTTGACATTACCGCTTTAGGAGATGGATTAAAAACAACCAATACGACAGACGCTAAAAAAGGGTTCATTTTAATTGAAAATGGTGATTTTACGATTGAAGCAGAAAATGATGGAATGGATGCAGAGACAAAAGTATTGATTCAAGAGGGAACGTTTTTAATAAAGACAGGAGGGGGTAGTGAACAAGCAGAGTCAACGAGTGAAAAACCTTCTTTTTCTCCAAGAGAGACAAAAGTGTCAAGCAATACGGCAAGTAAGAAAGGAATCAAAGCTGGAGATAACCTTGTCATTCAAGGAGGAACTTTTACCTTTGACACAGTCGATGACAGTATTCATTCCAATACTTCCATAGGAATTAAGGATGGCGAATTTACAATTTCTTCTGGTGATGATGGAATACATGCAGATGAGACGCTTTTGATTGAAGGAGGAAATCTTTCTATTTTGAAAAGTTATGAAGGAATTGAGGCCTCTAACATTTTGATTCAAAACGGAACTATTACTATTATCTCTGACGATGATGGAATGAATGCGGCAAGTAAGAAGGATCCCTCAAATCGAATGGAACCTTTTCAAAATAAGAATCAAATGGAGAATTGGTTAAAAATCTATGGTGGTGTCATTGATGTCAATGCAAATGGAGATGGGATTGATGTCAATGGAAATGGTTATGTATATGGCGGTGAAATTACAGTCGATGGTCCAAGTGATAATGGAAATGGAGCGCTCGATTATGATGGCGAATTTGTTGTAGATGGAGGAGAGATTTCTTTAATAGGATCAAGTGGTATGTTACAAGGAATCAGTTCCTCTTCAAAACAATATAATATCACTATTGGTTTTGAAGAAACTTATGAAGAAAAGAGTCAAATAGAAATTATAGATACAGAGGGAAATAACATCTTTTCCAAAACGGCAGATAAATCGTTCTCTTCTCTCGTTTTCTCTTCAAACCAATTACAAAAGGATCATACCTATACCATAAAAATAAATGAAAAAGAAGTGCAAACATTTACAATTACTTCTATTACGACAACTGTAGGAAACGTCGATACGATGAGACCAAGAAAAAGAGGGGGAAAAGAAAATCCACCACAAAATCGGCCACAGCCTATGCCTTAAATAGGAGTAAGTTTCTATAGAAATCTTCTTTATTTACAGAAAAGATGCTATAATAATAAAGAATTTGATAAATCGTTCGTTTATGAACTGACTTATTTTTGAAGAAAATAGTATCAGAAAGAGATTTTGTCAAAGGATACGATTGTAACAAAAAGTAAAAAATCATAAAAGAGGCTTGGAGGATTGTATGAAAATAAAAGAACCTAAAATTTTCTATGAAAAAGAAGTAGAAATAGAAAAAGCTTTGGAAGAGGGGATTTATGACCACACCCTTTTTTCTAAGCAAAAAGAATCTCCCATAGAAATAGAAGAAGTTACTTTTGATAGTTGTATTTTTCGTCATATCGATTTTACAAATATAACACTCACTTGTGTTGAATTCGTAGATGTTCTTTTTGAAGAATGTGATTTATCGAATCAATGTTTTGATAACAAACGAATGGACCGAGTGATTTTTAAAAATTGTAAAATGCTAGGAACTTCTTTTATAGATTCTTCTTTATACGATATTCAATTCCATGATTGTCTAACACAATATCTTAATTTTTCTGGTGCGAAAATGAATCGAATTTTATTCAAAAATTCGGATATTAAAGAGG
>CAJTSN010000038.1:0-1531 GCA_910578745.1 uncultured Bacilli bacterium | reverse complement strand
AAACTTCTTTAAAAGGCATTGATTTTTCTTCCTGTGATATAGAAAGTTCTAAGTTTGATGCTTTCTCCCTACAAGGCATTATAATCAATCCATTTCAAGCGCCTTATTTAATTCGGATGCTAGGGGTTGTTGTAAAAGGGTAAATGATTTAATTATTGCATTGTAAAAATAGAAAAATACATTCGAAATAAAGAATGTATTTTTTGTTTCAAGAAGTTTTGATTCACTTAAATAGGCACATTTTTCCTTTTTTTCCATACGCTTGTACTGCCGTTGTCGTAGTTATCTACAACTTTTTACCACAACGATTGATATAAGAATCACTCACTAAATACATTTTAACAAAATATGATAAAAGTAGCAACAATTTTAGTGCTACTTTCTTCTTTTCGATAATGTTGGACCTTTATCTGTTTGAGTAGATTGTACTACTTCTTGTTCTTCTAATAGTTCACTTTTTAAGGTTTCCAATACCTGTTTTTGTTCACTAATGCTTAATTCTTGTGGAATTGGTGAAATAGTTTCTTCCTCTTTCTTATCTTGTTTGCTATCACTTAAATCTATATTTGTATTACTTTTTAAAGTATCAATAAATTTTTCTGCATCTCCATATTTTTTCATTCCTGATTGAACAACAGTTTTCCAAGCTTCAACAACCTTTTTCTTCTGTTCTTCAACCGTTAACCTAGATGCTGAACCACTAACTTTTAAAATAGTAATATCATCGAATGAATCACCCATTTCATAAAAAATTTCACTATGCTCATTGCCATCATTGATTTTAATTGATGTTGCTTTTGACAACCTTATTTCTAATTTTAATGGAACAATTAAAGCATTTAACCCTGTCGGATTTTTTAAATATTCCGTTTTTTCTATGTCTGACATTTCTTCTAAATCATCAATTGCACTTAATTGATCTAGTATCATTGGTCTAACATTATTGTATTGTATTGTTCTTTGAAATACTTGCATCACATTAAATACTGGTATTAACATTGATAGAAGTGTAGCTTTTGTTGCATTAGGATTTAATTGCTTTCCTAATTTTGAAAGTCTTTCTACATCAACTTTATATCCAGCATCTGCTGCATCTTTAAACATTCTCAATTCATTTGCAATTTTCATACCAAAACTTGCAATACTTGTTCCTAACCATAAAACTAAAAATTCCATAATAAATTTTCCCCCTTTTTTTAGTTGATTGTTATACTATCATATTTACACACAATTGTCAAATACAACTTCTTAAATAATCGTAATTTGCTCTGGAAATTTTTATATTTCTATATCAAAATCATCTTTTCCTTTATCTTCATGTTCTTTACTAAAATTATATTTTTCTTTTAATTCGTTAAAAGTATCTTCCTTAATAATTTCTTTTTGATAAAGGTCTTTCGATACATCAAAATATTTTTCTCGTTCTTTTTCTTTACCAAACAACTTATCTTTAATTAAAGACATAACTCGTAAAAATGGTGTTAGGATAGATATATAGACACGAAAATCTTGAGTAATGGTATACTAGAAA
>CAJTSN010000037.1 GCA_910578745.1 uncultured Bacilli bacterium | reverse complement strand
GTACCCCTTATTATTAGAATATTCTATTTTTACACGTAGAAGATTACTATACAAAGTAATATCAAATAACGAATTTTTCTGTTCAATTATAGCTTGTATTCGGTTAAAAATTTTCACTTTCTCTCTACTTTCTTTATATCCTTCTTTTAAACGTTTTACAACCCGAAAAGCTTCTTTTTTATAATTTTTATGGAGATAAGCCAAAATATCTTTTTGAAACTGATCTATATTCGCATTTTCAAGCACTTCCATATCAAACGTTCCTTCATAAATGTATCCAAGTTGTTTTGCAATGATTCCCTCTTTTTCTTTCTCTCTTAATACTTCTTCGTTATCATTTTCTTCCCTCTTCGCCAACTCTGTTGATTGAGATACAGTTACAAAAAACATATAAGCTTTAAAGTGTCTTCTATCTATTTGCAATAAATTCTTATCTATACACCTCTCAGCTTTCTCTAATAATTGCGTATTTTTTCTTCCCGTTGAAATGTACCATTCACATAAAACAGAAATAAGGCTTGTCTTTATAATTAAATAATCCTTATAGTTACTATGCATTACAATTTGATAAGCTTCTTCATATCTTCCTAATTTAGATAACAAATATATTTCTTCCGCCACTATTTTTAATTTTTTTCTATTCACACTCGTTTGACATAAATCTAAAGCTTCTTCTAAAGAACCACAAACTCTTAATAAATGAATTTTTAAGGCTTCTACGTGTATTTCCTCTTTCCAATTTCTACTCTCAATTAAATAAAGGGCTTGAGCAATACCTTTTGTTTTAGAAATAGCTCTTACATAATATGAAAAAATTTTAGGATTTTCATAATGCTTTAATCTTTCATAACGTGTCAAAATAGAGGTATAGTCCTTTTTTAGATAAAGATATTTTAGATATTCTCCCTGTACATGTATTGAATCTGCATATTTAGTATTTTCAAATATTTTCATCATTTCTTCTACACGATTTTGAGCATACAAAATCTTTAAATAAACATAGAAAAACGCTTCCTCTTCTTGATAAGGACTATTTAAAAACATCTCCTCCGCCTTACTGCAATTTCCCTTAAATACTTCTTCTTCTATCTTAGTACGTTCTTGTTTTACTTGATCGATACGACTCTTTTTTTGTTCTTCTATAAAATTCTCTATATCTTTATTTTCTTGCACACCCTTCATAATGTCTCCTCCTAATGCGCCTTATTTTATCACATAAATAAAATTTTTAAAATAAAAACACAAAAATTCCTAGTTTTCTTCCCTAAGAAATTCATTTTAATAAATTTTGATTCTTTTACTATTTTCTATTTCAATTTAACAAAAACAATTCATTATACAAAAAAAGGATTTTCTTTTAAAACCCTTAAAAATTATAAATTTCATTACATTTTTAAATCCTTCTACAACTCTACTTCCACTTTAGAAATTTCTAGAAGAGCCTCCTCCTCCTGATGAACCACCACCTCCATGGTTTCCACCAGAACTTTCAAAAGAGTCTCCAGTCGAAATACTGCCCCTATGTCCTTTACTTCGACCAGAGGAAAAGGCAATCACATTTATACCTGTTAAAATACTTACGAAAAATAAATATTCATAAATGAAAATGCCCATATCTACTAAAAAGAATACTTTAAAACACAAGAGGTAAAAGAGAAAAACGCCTAGTAAATAGAAAAGTTACTGAACAACAATATTGACAAGTTTCTTAGAAATCACAATTTCTTTTATAATTGTCTTTCCTTCAATAAACACTTTTACATTCTCAATTTGTTTTGCTTTTTCTTTCATTTCTTCTTCTGTTGTATTTGTATCTATTTCGATTTTTCCTCTCACCCGTCCATTTACTTGTACAACCATTGTAAATGTATCTTCTACTAGTTTCTCCTCATCATAACTAGGCCATGCCATAGCAGAAATTTCAGAATCATATTTTAAAATTTCAGCAAGTTCTTCTGTCATATGTGGTGCGAAAGGATTTAGTAATTGAAGTAAAATTTTATAGTCTTCTCTACTAATGCTTTCTTGTTTCTCATATTCGTTTAACAAAATCATCAAAGCAGAGACTGCCGTATTATAATCTAAATTTTCAATATCCTCTGTTACTTTCTTAATCGTTTTATGAATACAACTTTCTAAAGAAGGCGTCGTTTTATTTTCTTCATTCACTTTTTCTTGTAAATTCCAAACCCGATTTAAAAATTTAAAGCAGCCTTTAAGTCCAGATTCATTCCATGCGGCATCTTTCGCATAATCCCCAATAAACATTTCATATGTTCGAAGAGCATCTGCTCCATATTCTCGTACCATATCGTTTGGATTGACTACATTTCCCTTACTTTTACTCATTTTATCACCATTTGGGCCCAAAATCATACCATGGCTGATTCGTTTCAAAAATGGCTCACTATAAGGAACAAGTCCTTGTTCATGTAAGAAAATATTCCAAAAACGAGCATAAAGTAAGTGTCTAGTGGCGTGTTCCATACCACCATCATATAAATCGACTTGTCCAAAATAACGTAAAGCTTCCTGACTCGCAATCGCAGACTCATTATGGGGATCCATATAACGTAACCAGTACCAACTTGAGCCTGCCCAGTTTGGCATCGTATCCGTTTCCCTTTTTGCGTCCATTCCACAACATGGACATTTTACATTCACCCATTCTTCAATATTTGCAAGTGGACTTTCTCCTGTTTCTGTTGGCTCATACGCACTTACATCTGGTAAAACGACTGGTAAGTCTTTTTCTTTTACAGGTACCCATCCACACTTTGGACAAGAAATCATAGGAATCGGTTCTCCCCAGAATCTCTGTCTTGAAAAGATCCAATCTTGTAACTTATAATTGACCGTTTTCTTTCCTATCTTGTTTTCTTCTAAATAAGCAAGCATTTTTTGAATCGCTTCTTCTTTTTCAAGACCATCTAAAATGTCGGAATGAATATGTACTCCATCACCTATATAAGCTTCGTTTTCTATGTTTCCCCCTTCAATAACAGGTAGAATCGGAATATTGAATTTTTTTGCAAAAGCATAGTCTCTCTCATCATGAGCAGGAACAGCCATAATAGCCCCTGTTCCATAATGCATAAGAACATAATCACTTACCCAGATTGGAATTTCCTTCTTTGTAATTGGATTTATAGCCTTAAGTCCCTCAATAGCAATACCCGTTTTCTCTTTTGTATTATCGGTTCTTTCAATTTCACTTTTATGACGTGCCATTTCTTTATATTTTTCTATCTCTTCTATATTTTGAATTTGTTCTTTATATTTTTCTAGATAAGGATGTTCAGGAGAAATAACCATAAATGTGACTCCATATAATGTATCACATCTCGTTGTAAAAACCTCAAGTTTGTCTTCCACTTCTTTTAATGGAAATTCAACCGTTGCTCCAACGCTTTTTCCAATCCAATTGACTTGTGCGGTTTTGACTTTATCTAAAAACTTTGTATCTTTTAATCCGTCAAGAAGTTTATCCGCATAATCGCTCATTCGAAGTACCCATTGATTTTTAAGTTTTTTCTCAGTTGCTTCTCCACATCGTTCACACACACCACCTTGAGCATCTTCGTTTGAAAGACCAGTCTTACAATTTGGACACCAATTGATTTCTTTTTCTGCCTTATAAGCAAGTCCTTTTTCATAAAACTTTAAAAATTGCCATTGTGTCAATTTATAATATTCTGGGTCAGTGGTTGAAAATTCACGAGACCAATCAATCGCAAGTCCTAAAGATTTCATCTGTCCCTTAAATACTTGAATATTTTCTTGAACCGCCTCTTTTGGATGGATGTGATTTTTAATCGCATACTGTTCAGCAGGAGAACCAAAAGCATCCCAACCCATTGGAAATAATACATTGTATCCTCTAGCTTTTCTAAAGCGGGCCTGTACATCAGAGGCCGTATATACACGAGCATGTCCGACATGTAATCCTACGCCTGATGGATATGGAAATTCAACAAGCATATAAAATTTTTCTTTTGTTTGATCAATTCCGATCTTAAAAGTTTGCCTCTCTTCCCATCTTTTTTGCCATTTTTTTTCTATTTCATTAAACTTATACATTTTTTATCACCTTTCCTTTTATAAATTTTTCATCTTTATTTTCTTTTCAGGACATCCTCTTCCCATGTTCTCTTTTTAAAATTGAAGTTAGAAAACGAAAACAGTCGTTCATACATTTTTTCAAAACTGCATCGATGACCCTCTTTATTTCTTACTATATCCTTCATTTTTCTCCACCACTTTTCTTTTTTAATAGCTTTCCAAGAATATGATAGAGGAAAAATACAAGAAGAAGCATGGAAAGAAAAGCAATTAGAATGCCAACCACTCCCTTCCAATGAAAAGCAATAAAAATACCAGTTGCTAAAATAAAGGAATTTACGAGTGTCACTATACTTGCTAAAGAAGTTGCCTGTAATTTTTCGACATCAATTTTATATACATTGACTAAGTAGGAAACATAACTACTTTTTTTAAATTTCTCCCTTGTTTTTTTTCTAGAAACAACAAATAATAAATAAAAAATATAAATTCCTAAAAATACAAGTATATATGTACGAAACTCCATAAAACCTCCAAAAAAAAGTATTATAAATATAAGGACGAGTTTCTCCCGCGGTACCACCTTAATTCATAATACAATTATGCTCTTTCTTGCTAACGGAATACCCGTTCAAACTAAAGGGATAAGTTCAAAAGTATATTTTAAAAGTTTTCACCAAACACTTTTTCTCTAAGTAAAATAACACTTTTTACTACTTCCCTTTTTCGTTTGATAAATATTAAGTTCATTATATCGTAATTTTTAATAGAGTTCAATCCTTTTTTCTCTATATCTTAAATTTCAGAAAATTGGCATCTTTCTTACCTTACTAAAATTCCTTTTTACTAATATTTCATACAGTAAAGTACAGAAGTATTGGTTGGTCTTATCGTTCCTCCAACTGTATTTTGTCTAGAATTAGAATTCGTTGTCGATCCCATATCTAAATATCGACCTGTATTGGAAATGAGGGTATCGTATGTATGGGCTTGATTCGTAAGATTCCTATTTGATGTAGCTACACCATATACTTTACTTCCACTATCATAATAATACACATGTGGTATATATGTACTATCTTGATGTCCTCCAATACTTAAACCATTCCCTTGTCCAGAATGCCCATTTGTTCCAGTACCTCTTAGAAATTCTCCCCTTAAATCTGGGACTGCAAAAGTCGTTGTTCCATCCCCACCATAGTAGTTGTATGTACCAAAGCCCTCTTTGATTTGCTCTGCTAATTTTGGATATTCACTAATTTTATAAATGGTTCCATCACAGGCCAAATAGCCATCTGGGGGAGTTGTTGAACCCATATAAGAAATCACAGTCCCAATAGGAGTAGTGTCCTTCTTTTTTCCGATCTCTCCTGTATCCTCATCGATTTCACAATCTTCTCTTTGAACGGTTACTCTTGTATCTTCTATACTTTTACAAGCGCAATACTTATGATTACAAATTGCTATCGCCGCAAGCCCATTTGCATAAATCTGTAATTTCCCACTTTTAGGCATTGAGCCTTTGAACTCTAGTTTTTCTTCTTTATTTTTTACATTGACGAATTTTCCTCCTATGACTTCAAAGTTCATTCGGTCCTCACTTATCTCATTTACAGAAGGCAATACATGGTCTATATAAAACACATTTCCTGCTTCTATGATTCCATAAGCGGAATCTTCTAATGCTCCTCTTTCCGAACGATCAATGATTTGAATAATCGATGCTGTTGCGATTAATGCAATGACAGCTAGTATGACTATGACGGCTAATAATTCAATTAATGTGAAACCAGTTCTCCTTTTTTTCATAATTTCACCTCTATTTTTATTCATTGTACCATACACAAAAAAAATGCACAACGGATACATAAGAAAAATGCACTTTTGCACCGTTAAATAAAAAAGAGAGATTTTAAAGCCTTATTTTAACCTATTTTCTTTATCAAAATTAGAACGATACATAATATCTTAGCTATGAACTATCTTTTATCGCTAGCTACCCTAATTTTTTCTCTTTGCTTTTTCCTTAAATATAAGAAAAAAAGAGAAATAGAATAACCAATACTATCAATCAAAACATCTGTTATTTTTCCAGAACGACCAACTATAAAGAGCTGATGAATTTCATCCACACTGGCACAGAAAAAACAAAAAAGGAAACTAAAGATAACCAACTTTTTTCTATCAAAAACATATTCTTCTACCACTTTCCATATACATAGACCTAAAATCACATATTCAAGTATATGAGCGCTTTTTCGAATTAGAAAAGTCACTATTTCTTTTTTAGTTTCTAGAATGGGAAAAATCTGATAGAAAAAATAAAATATCCCATCACTATTTTTACTAGAAGCGCTTCCTTCTTGATGGGACATATAGAAAATTAAACTAAGATAAAAAAGAAGAAAAAGCCATTTCATGATCTTTCGCATCTATACACTCTCTTTTCTATTCAAAAAGGGTAATTTCTACCCTATTTATTATCGGTCGTACCAAAGCCACCTTTACGAATTCCTTCTGCATGGTCCTGATTTACCACTAAAAATTTTTGAAAGATAACTTGGCCAATAACATCTCCTTTTTTCACTAGAATTTCTTCATTTAAAAAATTATAATATTGAAAATAGAAATGCCCATCATTTGTTTCATTTTCATAGTAATCTGCATCTACGATACCAATACTATTCGCCATAACAAGCCCTTTTTTAGGTCCAGAACTACGATTGACTAACATATAAAATTCATCTTTTTCACAGTATGCTTTTAATCCTGTTGGAATTAAAGTTGGTTTTCCCCCAAATGAAAATGGTGGAATAATCGTGTCCTCTGCAGCCTCAACGTCATACCCCGCTGCATACTTCGTTTTACGAACAGGTATATGAATATCTTTATCCTCATATCCTCTAGCAATTTCAAATCCTCTTCCTTTTCTTTCTTCTATCATTTCACAACTTCCTTCCATAAATGTATTTTGTTTGTCTTTAAACTCTTTGGAATATTAATAATTCTTTGATTTGTAGAACCGACATATTTTGTCTTTTCATCAGCCAGTTTTAAAATGAACTTACCATCACATAAAATATCAATCGACTCTAAAATGTCTTTCAAATCTGAATCCTGTTCTTTTTGCTCTAATAATTCCTCAAATGTATAGCCTGTATAACACCATATTGTTTTTGTTGGATAGAGTTTTTTTATAGTAAGAACTAAATTACGAATGGTCTTACGATTTTTTTTAAATAAAGGATCTCCTCCAGATAAAGTAAGTCCATGACACCAGTCTTGTTTTAAATCATCATAGATTTCATTGATTGCATCATCGTCAAATGGAAGTCCATCCTCCTCATCCCAAGTCGTAGCATTTTGACATCCTGGGCAGTGATGTTGACAACCACTTACCCAAAGGACAACCCGAAGGCCTTCTCCATTTAACATATCCGCATGTGTTATATTATGATACCGCATTACATAGACTTCCTTTCTGAAATTTCAACCATTTTTGCTTTATTTAATCTTGTATCCCCATGTACTCTTGAGTAAGATAAATACCCATTCATACGATCAATCTTAACTAGGTCCTCACTTCCACATTTTGGACAAACTTCCATATCAAGTTCCTCATGTCCACAGTGATTACAATACGCTAAAGAAAGATTTACTCCCTCATAAAAACCAAAATCCATTGCTCTTTCAATATAAGTAATCATTGCCTCTGTATTATAGTTTAAATTGTAACGAACGTATTGAATTCGGCCTCCTTTACAATAATCCCAAAATCTTCTCTCTAAGTCTTGCTTTTGAATTCCATTAATATCTTCCCATACAGCACAGTGAAATGAATTACTTACATATTCACGGTCAGAGACTCCTTTTACAATCCCATACTTTTTACGGAACTGTTCGACTTGTAATCCACAAAGATTTTCGGCGGGAGTCCCATAAATCGCATATAATTTATGATCCTCTTTTTTAAATTCTTGTGTTTTTTCATTAATATATTTAAGTGTTTCTAAAGCAAACTCACCATCTTCTACCAATGATTTTCCATTATATAATTCTTGTAATTCATTTAAAGCCGTAATTCCAAAAGAAAGGGTTGCGGATTCAAGAAGTGGTTCAATACATTCATTTGGTTTTAATCTTCCCTTATAAAATCCTCCTTCACAGAAAGCTAGAGGATTGATACTCGCTTTTTTCTTTGCAAGATAAGCATATGTACGTAAATGAATTTTTCTTATCATTTCTAAGTAATAATCCAACACTTCATGAAAATCTTTATTTTCCTCACGTGCTTTTGCTAAAATCATCGGCAAATTTAAAGAAATAGCGCCTAGATTAAAGCGTCCAACAAATACAGGAACATCTTTCTCATCTGCTGGTTCAAAGCCACCTCTTTCATAGTAAGGACTCAAAAAAGCACGGCAACCCATAGGACTAATTATTTTTTTATATTTCTTATACATTTCAGGCACATAGCCTTCTCCTGATAAAGATAAATAATCTGGATACATGGTCTTTTTACTACATTCGACGGCTTCTAAGAAACAATCTCGCATTTCTCTTCCTTCTCCATGTACATTCTTATCATATAAAAATACCAACTTAGGAAATAAAGTAGGACGTTTATATCCCTTTTTTCCTTGTCCTTTTGCATGCGTTTTCAAAATAGTTTTCGAAATCATTTTCCCAAAGAAAGTTGGATCGACTCCAAAAGTAAATGTAACAAAAGGATAATCTCCTCTCGAAGAACCTACACTATTTAATTTATATTCAATTCCTTGATACCCCTGTTCACATTCTCTTTCTGTTTTTTTATAAGCCCACTCTTTTGCTTTCGCTACTTCCTCTTCTTCATTTTCATCAAAATGCGTCAATTCTTTATACTCTTCATAATATATATTATAGGATTTTTCGGCATAACGAGCTAAAATACTGTCCACTTCAGGTACTGTAAACCCTCCATATTGCATAGCTGCCGTATTAATAATGACATCTCCCATTACGTCAAAAGCGGTATCAAGTGTTTTTGGTTCATTATACCAAAGATTTCCCATTTCAAAACCATCTTTCATGACGGCTCCTACATCACACAAACAACAATTCATCGTATCTCTTCTCGCACTCATATCATGCACATAAATATACCCTACTTCACAAGCTTCTACTTCTTTACTTGTTAAGAAAAACTTTTGATATAATTCTTTATTCAAATGCCCATAAACTAAACTTCTTTGGGTAGATACTAAAGCACTATCTGTATTCGAATTTTCTTTATCTCCAATATAGTTAATTGCTTGTGCTTTCTTATACACTTTATCTAAAATATGAACAAAATCTCTTTTATAATTTCTATATTCACGATAACTTTTCGCAACCAATGGATTCACTTTCTCTAAAGCAGCTTCTACACAATTATGAATTTGTTGAATATCTGGCTCTGTTGTTTGATTTTCTAACAACGCAAGCACATAATCTACCACTTCATTTTCGGCTTCTTCTGTTAAAGTAATCATTACCCTTTCTGCACTTTTTCGAATCGCTACCTTTATTTTATTTCCATCAAAATCCTGTTTATTTCCATTTCTTTTAATAACTTGAATCTTTACATCTGTTTTCATGATACACTTCTCCTTTTTCTTTTACTACTTCTACATATACATTTGTATTATATATGGTTTCTATAAATTCTTTCTCATCTATAATTTCTTCTCGTGCTACTTGCGAGACACTTCCTCCTGATGTAAGGACATGGAATTCATTTTCGACTTTCAGTCGTTCCTTATAAGGATAGTTTCTGTCCATTCCAAACCCTACTGTATACTCGGATATCTTACCTAAGTGATGCATACGATCTATATCGTAAAAATAAGAGGCAACCATCTTAGAGGGACTTTGGTAAAGGACAAATCCTAAATGTGTCTTTCTTGCTTTATCGAGTTGACTATGCATACTTTTTAAAATTTTAAGGGCCAAGCTTTTTCCATTTTTCTCATAAAACGTACTTCCTCGCATATACCAAACGGTTTCTTTTAATCCAACATATCCTAAAGATAAAGTAGAAACGTTCTCTTGCAATAAATCGTCAATTTTTTCTTCTGATTGCAATCTTGCAATCGCCCCATATTGATAATGAAGAGGGCTTACGGTTGCACTAGTCCCCAAAAGTGCATAATGTCTTCTTAATAACGTATCGATTGCTAATTCCATTCTCTCCTTTAAAATTCTAAAAAATTCGATTTCATCTTTATTGGATAAAAAGGCAATTTGAGGTAAATTCAAAGTGACAACGCCCTCATTAAAACAGCCACTTTTTGTATTTCCTATTAAAAAATGACTACTTCCCATTAAAGAAATTTCTTCCTTATAATTTTGAATTGCCATTTTTTTAGATAGGAACCGAAACCCACTTTGTATTTTCGCACATTGAAGCGCTAAAGTGGTCAAATAAGCATACTTTCCATTCCCAGTATTTACTTCTGACAAGACATAAACTAGTTTTGGAAAATCAGGAATGACCATTCCCCGTTCTCTTTCTTTCATTCCTTTTAGTCTTCTTTTCAAAATTTCTTCAATCACACAGGCGGTTTCTTCTATATAAAGATCTTTATCATCCAATTCTAAAATAAGGGTTAATGGTGGAGACTGCCCATTCGCCGTCATTAATGTATTGATTTGATACTCGATTGTCTGCACGCCTACCTCTATTTCCGCTTCTAAACGACGTTTCACAATCTCTTCTAATTTTTCTTTAGATAAAACGATCTCTTTTAATTCTTCCCTATATTTTTCTTCGCTAATATGTACATATGGCTTGTTCTCCATACTGACTTGAAGAAGTAGAAGCAATAATTTGTGTCATAATGTTACAAGCGACACTAAAACTTTTTGGTGATTTAATTTCTTTATAATTCATAACTGTTCCCTTATCAAACATGTCCTGAATTTGAATAAAAGAACTATTAAAGATAGGCTGTAAGAAATAAGCTGAGTCATGAAAATATAGAATTCCCTTTTCATGAGCCGTCACAATATTCTCAGGAAGCAAGATTCGTTTTGTTAAATCTCTAGATACTTCTCCAGCAATTAAGTCTCGTTGGGCAGAAACCAGTTTCGCATTTTTATTTGTATTTTCTGTATCCATATTCATCTTCTGGTTTTTAATTAACGATAAAATAGATTCATCTGTGGTATTTTGTTTTCGAACTAAAGCTCGATTATAGCGATAAACAATATATTTTTTCGCAAGAACATATTTTCCAAACTCCATGAGTTTCATTTCAATAATATCCTGTATATCTTCTACTAAAATTCTTTTTTTATCTAATTTTTCAATATAACGAATAATTCTTCGAATCTCTTTTTTTAAGATTCTTTCCTCTTCTTGTACCTCTTTATTGGCTTTTTCTAAAGCGGAAACAATCTTTAAAGAATTATAATCTACTATACTTCCATCTCGTTTAATTACTTTCATACATCTCACCTAGCTTGTACCCATTATAGCAGAATTTTCTTAAATCAATTGTTGCAATTGCAACATATTTCAAATATAATAAATTTAGTTGTATAGAGGTGTAAAATGGAAAATATTTGTGTATTAGGTACTCTTTTTAAAGAAAACTTTCTATGTTCTAAAATTCAGAAAAAAGAATTTACTAAAGGAGAAATGATTACTTCTTATATAGAAAATCGAAGGCAAATTTGCTTTTTAAAAGAAGGAAGTGCGGATTTAATTCGAACGGATTTCAATGGAGAAGTAACAACTTTAGAATACTATAAAAAAGGTGATTTATTTGGTGAATTGTTCTATCTAATTACGAGCAATACCCAATTGAATGTCATCGCCAAAGAAGATTGTGAAGTTCTTTTTATATCCTACAATTTTTTAATCAATCGCTGTAATCGAGTCTGTAAACGACACGAAGAAATACAAGAGACCCTTTTGAATCTCATTTTCAAACGAATGATTATTTTAACCAATCACATTGAAATGTTAACAAAAAAAAGCATTCGAGAAAAACTACTTTCTTATTTTACTACCCTATCCTTTCAAAAATCGACGAAGACATTTACACTTCCTCTAACTCTAACCGCCCTTGCCACTTACTTAAATATTGATAGAAGTGCTATGATGCGAGAAATGAAATATTTAGAAGAAGAAGGATTCATAAAAAAAGAAAAAAGAAAAATTACTCTTTTTTAATGAACACGCCTATGAATAATACATATAGTATTTTAGGAGGGATACGTATGAATTTTTCAGACAGCTTTTTCAATAAAATTGAAAAGAAAACCAATGTAAATAAAGAAACCATTTTAAATTTGGCTACAAAACTTCAACAAGGAAATATGAAGGATGAAAAAACACTACGAGAGGTTATTGGAGAATTAGGTAAAATGACTGGTAGAGAAGTTTCTAAGGAAAAAGAGGATAAAATTATTAATGCCGTTATGAATGATCAAGTTCCCAAAAATATTGATAAAATGTTTTAGAGAAGATAATTTTATTTTATCTTTTTTTATTTATATTAAACATATGATCTTTCATTCCATCTTTTCTTTGTTTCATCTTAACATTTAAAAATCATATAAAAAAGTATCCTAAATTTTAGAATACTTTCGTTTTATTAGAAATAAAATGTTGCTACTTTATAAAACTGTAATTCTCAAATTGTTTATTATTAATATTATAAACTTCATTTTTTGAAGTATCAAATTCCAAAATGCTATATTCATCTGCAGAAGCAACATACATTTCATTATCTGAATCATAGTTCAATAGTAAAATAAATTTTTTATTTGCTTTTTGTTTTAAGTTTAAATTATAATCCTGCGATATAAATTCAACGCTACTCTTCGCTATTTGAGACTTACTCAAAGTACTAATTCCTTTCTTTTCGAGTTGCTCTTGTGTTTGTGTAGCAATATATTCCGATAGAGGCACAGTTCCACCTAGTCTTACAATTTCAATGGTATCTAATGAAAAATCACCTTTCAAAACTTTGCTAATTTTGAATTCAGAAACTGTATGAGCCCTTTCATCATTTCCAACAAAACTTTTTAAATCCTGTACATATTCGCCGATAACAACTAATGAACTATGATTAAAAATATCATTTGGTTCTGTATACAAATAATCACTAGTGTAATATACTTGGTAATTATTTTTTTCCCCATCTAATGTTTCATTTTGAGTGCTTTGCGAATCATTTCTATTGCTTAAAACACTCTTATTATCATTATTATTTGTATTAACTAAAATTGTTCCACTAACAATAATAGATAAAGTAAAAACAACTAATATAATTTTTCCTTTCATCATAAATCCTCCTATTAATATTTACTATTAAAAGCATTATTGTCCACTTCTTGGACCGTATTCACTTTTCTTCCTGAACCTAATTGACACATAACACTACTAGGATTTGTTTGGTTATGAGCCAATCCCCAAGCGTGACCAAACTCATGAACTATAGTACCCTTTTGATTATATGTATTTAAAGATTTCATAACAGGATTATTAATATGAATTTCAGCAAATAACCAGTTTTCTATATCAGGGTGTACTTCAGAAATAGTGCCAGTCGTGCCATTAGCCCTCTTAAAGAACAACGTAAAAGCTATTGTTAAGCTACTAGAATCATTATAGGAAGAAAAATCAACGGTTCCATTAGATTGTTTAGATGCTCTTGTGTTTGGATATAATTTATTATATCCATATCCAGTATGTACCCAATTATCTGCTGCATCACGAATAAGATTACTATAATCGGTTGCAGTACTAGTTAAATAATAATAGACACTTTCAATATTCCAAGTTAATTTTTTCTTAAATGTTGGGGTTGCCGTAGTTGCCATAACACTTTTTGGAAATACAAAAATAGTTAAAAACAGCAACAAAAAAAATATCTTTTTTTTCACTTTCTCTCTCCTTAATTTAATATTTTTTTCATAGTACAACATACAACAATTTTGCATTACTAGAACGTAATACTACATATACTTGTGTATGCACCTCCTTTTGACAAACAACAACGTTGCAAAGGTGAAAGAAAAAATTTTCATTTTAAGCTTCATTCCTTTCACTACGTTCAAGGCACACATAGGAATGAAAAAACTTGCACTAAATTTATTTTTCTATATAATAACGAGTTGCGCTAATTAAAAATGAAATTTGTTGAAAATAAGCAGTTACTTACAATTAATACATGACGAATTTAGTAAAATTTTAAGTCTCAGAAAATATTTCCATAAACGTGTAAGTCCGTAAATCAATTCGCACAACTCGTTTCTGTGTATCTTTGTTAAATTGATTATACCACACTATTTACATTTTGTCTAAGTAAAATTCCAAGTTTTCAGGATAAAGACATGAAAAAAGGTTACTACTCAGCCATAAGTCTGAAAAAGAAAACTAAAAATAGTTTAAATAAATTAGAAAATAATCTATAATTAAATCAAGAAAGACAATTCAGTCTTAACAATTTGACCCATAAGCTTCGCTTTTTTTATGAATATATAAGATAAAGTTTTTAAGAGTGGGAGAATAATATAGGATTAAGAAATCATTATAATAATGGAATATATAAAATGTATGAATAAACATTGGTTGAAAAGAAAAAACTAAAGTATCTGATAGTTTTGAAGTATAAAAGGTGGAGAGAGATTTGGTAATATAATGAACATTATTAAAACTGCTAAATTAAGAAAAATGAATCCACTAAACTGTATAACAAAATATATTATGGCAATGCATTGTTGGCCTAATTTTAATGTGCAAAAATAGTGAAAAGTATTACAATTCACTCTCTAATAGCTAAGTAGTAACGAAAAAAATCATCAATCTGCACTTTATTTATAGGCTTTTTGATGATTTTTATTTTCCATAACGTATACGTATATCAAATTATAATTTAATGGAGGCTATCAGAAAAATAAATTATTTATTTGTGAGCATTGTAAGATAAAAATGAGAATTGCAACTGTTGAAGCCAATTTTTAAAATATGACTTTAAATTTTACGGACTTAATTGTCGAATTTTTGTGTTGCTCAATTTTATATCAAACAATTGTTCACTATTTCTTTATCCTTTTTCTGAAAAAGAACTTTCCTAGTATATAAAAAAGTCTATAAAGAAATTTATAGAACTTTTTATTGATAGGTTATAGAACCGGATAATACAAAACTTAAATCATAAGTCGATAAAGACATATCGTTTATTTCTAAAGTCATTTCAATATTTGAACCACTTACATTACACATAGTTTTAGCTGATTGAACAAAACTTGCTGTATTATTGTGCACAGAATATCCTCCATTAGACCAAGTACCATATGATGTTTGAGAACCTATTGTTCTATCCCCATATATTGTTGAAGCTGTCAATTCATCCATATACCGATATTCTGTTGTTGTACTATTTGACGCATATCCTCGAGCTACTCTAAATCCATTTACACTACAATGAGCACCAGTATTTACACATGCCAGACTCCCAGGACCATTTCTTTTTGTCCTCAAATGTACATCACATGAATATAGTTTATTTACTGTAATCCCACTATCTAACGGTACTTTAAATGTATAAGTACATTCCTTATTATCTGCACAAAATCTTGACCAAGATCCTGAACTTAATGTTGTATTTGTTCCTGTACTTGTTCTTGTATATGTTGCATCTTTATCAAATCTATAATATTTCACATATCCCTGACTCTCTGGCGTTGGGCATGTTGGACAATCGGGACATGTTGGACAACTTGTTTCACCTGTACCTGTAATTCCTAGTACAGTTTGTCCTTTTAATAACTTACCTGCTGTTAATCCTATTCTACTGGCCACATCAGCATAAGAAGATCTTAACCATTCTACTTCACCAGTATATGTATGAGGTGGAACTTTATAGTATAAATAACTCGTCCCATTTTGTGAATGGTTTCCTGCTACTGTTTCTGATACATCTACATGACCCGTTCCTTGCATTGTTGGTATTGTTCCCGTGACTTGTTTCCCTCCAACTAATGCTGTTTTTCCTTTTAAAATCTGTGAAGCTGTCGCATTTCCATAGTTTGCTTTTGTATATAAATCATTTAAAGCTCCTTCTACTGTGGTTTGATTATTCTTTCCATAACTGACTCCATTCGATGGGGGATTACTACTCGCTGCATTTGTTCCTAATATAGCTACGATCATACACAGTAGTATGACCTCTATTCCTAACATAATTTTATGTTTCTTTTTCTCATTCATATTTTTCCTCCTCCTATTTTATCTATATCCCCATTATAC
>CAJTSN010000036.1:6976-17456 GCA_910578745.1 uncultured Bacilli bacterium | reverse complement strand
TCATGATACGACATTATATAGTTATGGTACAAAAAATTATGAATGTAATATTCATTTAGGAAGATACTTGATGGAGCTAATGGAAAATATACCAGATACAAAATGGCCATTTTTAATGTACGATTTAATATTTAGAATGAATAATACGAGAAAAATAGCTTCTGAATATGGACTAAAGAGATTTTCTAATGAAAAAATAGAAGAATATAAAAAAGAATATGATGAAATTTTAGAAATGGCAAAAGAAGAAAATAAAAAGATAAAATCATCATTTTATAAAACCAAAAAGGCAAAACCACTTTATACTAGATTAGTAAAATATAAGAAAAATCATTTATATTTTATTGAAGATTTTAATGTGCCATTTGATGATAATATGAGTGAACAAGATTTGAGAATATTCAAGAATAAGACAAAAATATCAGGGGGATTTAGAAGTATAAAAACAGCTCAAAACTTTGCAAACTCATTATCAATTATAAAAACATCAATAAAAAGGCAAATAAATCCGTTTGATTCAATAAAGGCTATATTTGAAAATCAAGTCTTATTTAACTAAAAAAGAGAGCATTTTATAAATTGCCCTCATTTTAGTGTATGTAAGTCTGAATAGTTACAAATTTATTTTTTACGTATTTCAAATTTTCTTTTTTGAGAAAAGAAAATAGAAAAGAATAACCTTATCGTTATTCTTAAAACAAAACAATTATTCATCGATTTGATTTAATAAATCGTCTATACTCATCATTCTGTCATCGATGGCTTTTAAAGAGATATTCTCTTTTAAAATAGGCGTTTCTTCCTCTACTTCTTTTATAGAGAAAATCTCATATACCTCTTTTAAAGGCAATTTCGAAATAGAACTTCCTGAGGCATATCGATCAAAAATTGGGATTTCTGTCAGTTTTAATTCTTTGATTTCTCCTGTTGTCTTAATACCAACCGTTTCTTTAAATCCTAAAATGAAAGCTTTTAAAATAGAATAAGGATTTGTTTTTACCTCTCTTATGATTTGAACTCCTTTTCTTGCTCTAGAAGTCATCTCAAATTCAGTGATTTTTATTCGTTTTGCCGTAGATTTATCCGTAAATATTGTCACATATTCAAATGCATCGCTATATAAAATTCCACTAACAACTTCATCTTCTTTTAAAGTTATTGCCTTCACACCACTTGCTTTTATTCCTGTAACTGGAATTTCCTCTTTTTTATAAGTTAAACCATAACCATGTTTCGTTGCTATAAATACCTTATCAAAATCACATATACAAACCGATACAACCTGATCATTTTCTTTTAGTTTCATACAAGAAATTGGTTTTGAATATCGTTGTACTTTAAATTCATTTAAAAGTGTCCGTTTTACCATTCCCGCTTTCGTAAATAAAGTCACATCTTTTTTGCTATTAAAATCACGAACAGGATAAGCAAAAATAATAGATTCTTCCGATGAGATATTGACTAAATTGCTTATATGTTTTCCAAGTTCTTTCCATTTTAATTCAGGAAGCTCATGAACAGGTAAATAAATATAGTTTCCTAAATCTGTAAATAAAAGTAAAGTATCCATTGTAAACATTTTATAATTTCCAAGAACATAATCACCTTCTTTTACAGTTGCAGAAATCGTCTCATCATAACTTTTTAAGGAAACTCTTTTTACATATCCTTCTTTCGTTACTGTAACAATGACATTTTCTTTTGGAATTAAATCGATCGTATCTATTTTTATCTCTGTAATTTCTTCTTTTATTTCCGTTTTTCTTGGTATTGCATACTCTTTTTTAACTTTTCTTAGTTCATCTTTCATGACTTCTTTTAATTTATCTTCACTCTCTAAAATGGCTTTTAAAGCATCTATAACGAACTTTAATTGTTTAAACTCTTGCTCTAGTTCAACAATATCCATATTGGTTAAACGATAAAGCTGTAAAATTAAAATGGCCTCCGCTTGACGTTCTGTAAAAGCATAGGTATTTACTAAGTTCACTTTAGCGTCACTTTTATTCTTGCTCGAACGTATTGTTTTAATGACCTCATCTAAAATAGAGATTGCCTTGATTAATCCTTCTACCACATGCATTCGATTTTGGGCATATTCTAAATCGTATTTTGTTCTTTTGGTAATGACTTCTTTTTGATGCGCTATATAAGCATCTAAAATGGACAAAATCCCAAGGGTCATTGGTCGTCTATTTACGATAGCGACCATATTGTATGTATAAGCTACTTGTAAATCTGTATTTTTTAATAAATAGTTTAATACGAGTTCTCTTGAAGCTCCAGCTTTCAAATCGATAGCAATTCGAAGTCCTTCTCTATCCGACTCATCTCTTACTTCTAAAATGCCTTCAATCTTTTTATCCATTCGAATGTCATCGATCTTTTTGACAAGCATTGCCTTATTGACATCGAAAGGAATCTCCGTAACAAGAATCTGTTCTTTATTTTTTTCTTTAGCAAATTCTATTTTAGAACGAATAATAACTTTCCCTTTTCCCGTTGAAAAAGCATCAATAATCCCTTTTTTTCCTTCTACAATACCACCTGTTGGAAAATCAGGACCTTTCACAATATCTAAAATTGTTTCTAATCTACAATTAGGAGAATCAATTCTTTTAATCGTAGCATCGATAATTTCTCCTAAATTGTGAGGAGGAATATTGGTCGCATATCCAGCAGAAATACCTGCTGCTCCATTGACTAACAAATTTGGGAACTTTGCTGGTAATACAGTAGGTTCTAGTTCCGTATCATCAAAGTTAGGAGCCCACATGACCGTATTTTTATCAATATCTTTTAATAACTCGTTGCTAATTTTAGAAAGTCTTGCTTCGGTATAACGCATAGCGGCTGCACTATCCCCATCCATTGAACCATTATTTCCTTGCATATCAATATAAGGCGTATTTTGCTTCCACCACTGACTCATGCGGACCATCGCATCGTATATTGAAGAATCTCCATGTGGATGATAATTTCCCATGATAGAACCCACCGTTTTCGCACTTTTACGATATGGTTTATCATACGTATTATGGTCTTTATGCATTCCAAATAAAATACGTCTTTGGACAGGCTTTAATCCATCTCTAACATCAGGAATCGCTCGATCTTGAATAATGGCTTTCGCATATCTTGAGAAACGATCGCCCATAATCTCTTCAAGTGTTGTATCAAGTACCCTTTGTACATTCCTTTCCATATTCCACCTACTCCCCTATTTTGTAATTATCCTCTAAGGTAAAGACAACGTTTTGTTCAATCCATTCTTTTCTAGGATCCACTTTATCCCCCATTAAGACACTTACTCGCTTCTCTGCAATATTTCCATCTTCAATAGTTACACGAATCAACATTCTAGAATCAGGATTCATGGTGGTTTCCCATAACTGCTCTGCATTCATCTCACCAAGACCTTTGTAGCGTTGTTGTGAGCCTGCTTTTCCTCCATTTTCTTTTTTTATGCTTTCTAATTCTTCATCCGTCCATGCATAAAAGTGTTTTTTTCCATACTCTACTTTATATAAAGGAGGAAGAGCAATATAAAGTTTTCCTGCCTCAATAAGAGGTTTCATATAACGATAAAAGAATGTAATTAAAAGAATTTGAATATGTGCTCCATCATCATCGGCATCGGTCATAATAATGATTTTATCATAATTGGAATCATCCGCATTAAAGTCTGAACCTACTCCTGCTCCAATCGTATGAATCATAGTATTGATTTCTTCGTTTTTTAAAATTTCTTCCATACGCGCTTTTTCGGTATTCAATACTTTTCCACGAAGTGGTAAAATCGCTTGAAATTTACGATCCCGCCCCCCTTTTGCACTACCACCTGCTGAATCACCTTCTACTAAAAACAATTCATTTTTCTTAGGATTTTTTGTTTGAGCGGGCGCTAATTTACCAGATAAAGCCGCTTCTTTTTTATTTCTATCTTTCCCAAGTCGAGCTTCATCTCTTGCTTTTCTAGCCGCTTCACGAACATTTCTACTTTTAATCATCTTCTCAATAATCTTAGTCGCATTTTCCTTATTTTCTTCTAAGAAATATTTTAGTTTTTCATAAACAATACTATCAACTACGGTTCGGGCAATAGGAGTACCGAGTTTACCTTTCGTTTGCCCTTCAAATTGTAATAAATTTTCTGGAATTTGAAGTGAAATAATAGCTGTTAAACCTTCTCTTGTATCATTTCCTTCAAAATTTTTATCTTTTCCTTTAAAATAATTATTTCCTTTCGCATATTCGTTAAACACACGTGTTAGAGCCGTTTTAAATCCTACCTCATGTGTTCCTCCATCATTTGTTTTTACATTATTAACAAAAGAAGTAATACTTTCAGAATAACTATCGGTATACTGTAGAGCAATATCGACTTTGATTGTGTCTTTTACGCCTTCTAAAGATACAATTTTATGAAGAGGCTTTTTATCATCATTCAAATAAGCAACAAAAGCTTCTAATCCTTTTTCATAATGATAACTCTCACTCCTTTTTTCTTTCTCATCTAGCACCTCTATCGTTAAATTTTTAATTAAAAATGCACTTTCTTGCATTCTTTCACAAATCGTAGAATAAGAAAACTCCGTAGTTTGAAAAATTTCTTTATCAGGATAAAACCGAACTTTGGTCCCTGTTTTATTTGTTTTTTCTAATTTTGTTAGAGGAGTAACCACTTTTCCTCCCTTTTCAAAGCGAATAAAATATTCATAGCCATCTTTTCTTATCGTTACTTCTAACCACTCGCTTAGAGCATTGACTACACTCGCCCCTACCCCATGTAATCCTCCAGATACCTTGTATCCTCCACTTTCAAACTTTCCGCCTGCGTGTAAAACCGTATAGATCACCTCTGGAGTAGACATTCCACTTTCATGCATTCCAACAGGAACTCCACGTCCTTCATCTTCTACTGAAATACTTCCATCCGTGTGTAGAACTATTTTTATTTTACTTCCAAAGCCATTAATCACTTCATCAATGGCATTATCAACAATTTCCCATACTAAATGGTGAAGTCCTCTCTTGTCTGTTGAACCAATATACATACCAGGACGCTTTCTTACCGCCTCTAGTCCCTCTAATATCTTTATAGAACTTTCATCATATTTTGCCATGCTATCACCACAACGATTATAACAAAAAAAAGAAACATTATCAAACATTTCCCTTATTTCATAGCCTAAATTTACATTCTTCCCGTCTTTACAAATTGTTTTCCTAAATCGATTCGATCTCGATTGCTCAAAGCTTCTATATAAGTTCTACGTTGGCGTAAACGGTTTTTATTATAATAAATCTGTTCATCTCCCATATTTAAAATAAAATCAAACCATCGATTTATTGCTTCATTTGTATCATGCACCAAATCAAAATAAATAGCATTCATCCGATCTGCATATGTTGGCTTATTTATTAAAATACTGCCCGAAAGATTCAATGGGGCTAATTTAAAATTAGTATTATAGATTTTATTAATAGATTCCGTAAACTTAATATTATGTATTAATCGAGCGGTTCTTCCATTCCCGTCATTGTAAGGATGGATTCTTACAAATAGTAAGTGCATTAATGCGCTTACTAAAAACGGATTTGAAAATAACACAGAAGATTCCATTCTTTTATAGGCTTTAATGAAATCGTCCATAAACAATTCTACAAGTTCAGGATTAGGTGCTTTCCAAAATAAAAATTCGCCCTGTGGTGTTACTGTGCTTACACGAACAGGCACTGTTCTATATCCTGTTTGATTATTATTATCTTTCATTGTACAAATCTGATGCATTTTATGAATGTGGGCATGACTTATGTTAAACGTATCAAAAAAGAAATCTTCTTTTATATCGTTCATATTTATATAATGTTTTTCTATTTTTTGTGAATCCACCATTTCTCTACGAAAACTATCCACTAGATAAGAAGCAACAGAATAAGCATCATACTGAAAAAGTTCTTGCATAAAACTATTAAATTCTTGACTGGTTTCTTCAGCATGACTTAGAATCGATGAATTTAACTCGATTCTAGCTATATACTCAAAAATATCAAAATAGGACACTTCATCCATATTCATTCCACCAATAACGTTCATACGATTCCTCCCCCTTTATCGAAAGCTATTATACCTATTTTTCTTATTTTGTCAAATTTCAAAAAAGCTTCTTACTCTTTCTCTTCCTTCGGTTGAATGTATTTTTTCGATTTCCTCTTCTATCTTTTTCATAGGTATTCTCTTAAGAACCTGTTTATTCTGACTTATCTCCTCTTTTAAATTCTCTTCAAGTTCAAAACCAAAATCGATGGAAAAACGAATTGCCCTAAGAATTCGTAATGGATCTTCCATCAATTTTTCTCTTGTATTTCCAACAACTCGTATCATTTTTTTGTCAATATCACTTCTAGCGCCTAATAAATCAACATATGCCCCCGATTTATCAATACATAGAGTATTCATTACAAAATCTCTTCTTTTTAAATCTTCCTCTAACGTATTTACAAATTCAATAGAAGAAGGATGTCTATAATCCAAATACCTTCCTTCTTTTCTAAAAGTGGTCATTTGAAAGAATACATCTTTATAACAAATGGTAAAAGAACCCATTTTCGAATACGATGTATGAATTTTAAAATGTTTCTTTATTTCTTCATATTTCATATTGGTACAGATGTCAATATCCTCTGTATTGATCCCTCTATACTTATCTCTTGAGTATCCTCCCACAATATAAGCGACATACCCTAGACCATCTATTTCGTTCAACAAATCAAGCGCTATAGCGAACATTCTCTCATCCCTCCACGAAAAAAGATATCCGAAGATACCCTTAACGACTAATTTAAAGCTTCTTTTAATTTAGAACCAGCTTTGATTGTAACTACGGTTCTAGCAGGGATTTCAACAGCTTCTCCAGTTCTTGGATTACGTCCAGTTGAAGCTTCTTTATCCTTAGCTGTAAAAGTTACAAACCCTGTAATTGTTACTTTTTTCTCTTCTTTAAGTCCCTTTACAGTTGCTTTTTGTAAAGCATCTAAAGCACGTGCTGCATCTGCTTTTGTAAGTCCTGCATCTTCTGCTATAAATTCTACTAATTGTGTTCTACTCATTGTTTTATACCTCCGTTTTAACACTTATAAGCGATATGCTTACAAGAACATAGTATCAAAAATAACATATAAAAGCAACACTTTTTCCAAATTTTCGTTGGAATTATATATTTTTTTTAGAATATATTTCTATAGGTGGTTCCATGAAAGCAAAATTAGTTCTTTTCCTCTTTTTCTTTCTTTTGGTTGGATGTACACCAAAGGAAAAAGAAACAAAAATTGAAACGATTATTGAAGAAAACAAGCACTACAAAATTGGCATTAATTATCCTGTAACACAATATAAAAAAATAGATGACGCCATTATTGGTTATATAAATACTTGTTACCAAGATTTTTTAAACGAACAAGAAAAAATGATTTCTCTAGATACATTTGAAGAACTCAATATTGATTATACCTTATATCAAAATAAGGAATACATTTCGATTACTCTTTTTAAAACAAAAAATGAGGAAGAAGAAATAGAAACTTATCTATATTCTCTAAAAAAAGATGCCTTACTTACGATTGAAGATATGGTTTCAACAAGTGAAGTATATACGATCGCCAATACACTTGTATTCGAACGTTTTGGAAACGTACTTGACCTATCTTTACTGAAACAAAATCTTCATACAGCTTTATTTTCTATCGATCATGAGACTTTATATTTATATTATCCACCCTATACATTATCCAAAAATTATACAGATACAATTATAATTGATATTCCCCTAGAAAAATTAAGCATTCAAATGGAAAAGACGATGAACGTCAATCATGAAATTATAGAAGCAGAAATCGATTTAGAAAAAGTAAATTCCATTATTGAAATGAATAAAAAAGTAATTGCTCTTACATTTGATGATGGTCCAAGTTCTTATACAGAAGAAATTATTTCTATCTTAAAAGAAAATGATGCCGTTGCGACCTTCTTTATTCTTGGAAATAAAGTAAAAACCTATGAAGATGTATTAAGAAAAAGCCTAGAATATGGAAATGAGCTTGGAAACCATACATTCAATCATAAATGGCTCACAAAACTAAATGATGAAGATATAAAAAAGCAAATTCAGGATACACAAGATATCATTTATGAAACATTGGGTTACACACCTGTTCTTTTTCGACCAAGTTATGGTTCTATTAATAAACGAGTTCGAAATGATATTTCTTTAGAGGTGGTTCTATGGAATATTGATACTATGGACTGGAAGTATAAAAGTGTAAGTAAAATTAGAGATCGAGCTACGATGAATGCAGAAGATGGAAGTATTATTTTAATGCATGAAACGTATGAAAGAACCAAAAAAGCCCTTCCCGAAATTATTCAAATTTTAAAAGAGAAAGATTTTGTCTTTGTAACCATCAGTGAATTAAAACAAATTGAAGCACTAAGGAAATATAATGGATGACCAAAAAAAGGAAGAAAATTTACTTGATATACAAATCATTACAACATTTGTATATATTGGAAGTTTAATTTTATCCATTTATATTACTTATAATGATAAAGTAACGATTGCTAATGGAAAAGGATTCTTAAGTAAAAAACAAAATCAAAATTTTTCTATCTTTAATCGTACATTAGTAGTGGTCTTAACCCTTATCTATCTTTACATCAGTTATGAAAATAGAAAAATTATTGAAAAGAAAAAAGGAAACATGAATGCGGCTTCCTTACAAGTTCTTGCTTCTGAAATTTCTCTCGTCTCAACAATTATAGTTCTTTATGTTATTTTAAAAACCTCTGGTCAAGAATATAGTATTATCTCTGGTGCTGGAAATCCAAACCTTTAAGGTATCCTTTTCCAGTTGGTTCCATAGTCGTATTAAAAGTGACTTCTTTTATCCCACAAAATTTCTTTAACTCTTCAACCATATACTTATAAATTAAAAGTGCTAAATCAAAATGGCCTTTTTTTATACAATTTGTGGTTGGTTCAATGTAAGTCTTGAACAAAAATGTAGAAATTTCCTTTGGTTTTATACTTTTCCTTATTGCCTCAGCAATAAAGGGTCCAACAACATCATATTCACATAATAATGGGTGGTATTGTTCTTCTTTCATTAAAACCTCATCTCGAAAAAATCGCATGGTTTGTAGAGTTTCACATGTATCTTCATAGCCTAATATTTCATGTGTAATTGTTGTAAGATAACACCCTGAACTAGGAGCTCTACTCTCATCATACATAAAAGAACTCGAACAAGCTCTATCCGTTGGAGGATAATATTTTCTCCGCTCACTGCACCACGCCTCTGAACAATCATACGGATTTCTTTCCTCTAAATTCATATGTGTACAAAACGAGCATGTATTGACACTCCAACTTCGTCCATCTGCCATAAAATCCCTCCATTCGCTAAGTATTATATACACCTAAAACAAAAAAAGCAAGTCATTATTCACTTACTCTTCTATATACTTACGACATACTTCATCTAATTCAGATGCTATGCTACTTACTTCGTCAAAATCCTTTAAACGAACCCCAGAAGCAAATTTATGTCCTCCTCCATTATGAAGAGAGGCCACTTCATTAATAATAGGTCCACGTGAACGAATAGAACCTCTAATATTATTGTTATTGGCATCCTCAGAAAATACAGCCCATGCATAAATTCCTTCTAAATAATTAAAATTATTCACCATATTCCCTGCCGTTGCAGCATCTACATCAAATTCCTTTAAAACTTCATCGGTTAATTTACAATAAGCAAAACCAGATTCTGTGACACACATATGATTCGCAATATATCCCTCAAATTTAGCCTCTTTAAAGGGACGTAAATATAAATTGGTATACAAACTTGAAAAATCGATATGCGTTTCTTTAATCAATTGGGCCACTAATTCAAACGTTTTTGGGGTCGTATAAGAAAATAAGAATCGATCAGTATCCGCAACCAAGCCAACAAATAAATTCTCAGCAGCTATCTTTGACCACTTTAATTTTGTTTGAAAAACAAGTTCCATCACAAGTTGAGAAGCACTTGATGCATGTTCATCAACAATTTCAATATCACCAAACTTTTCAATAAATGGGTGATGATCAAGTTTAATCACTTCTCTAAATTTATCTACATCAACCCCATCGACTCTTTTTTTATCAGGCGTATCGGTCACAATCAACAAACTATCTTCATACATAGAATCTTGAAACTTATCTAAAGCCCCTAAATAACGAAATTTACTAGCAGGTGTTCCTACGACAAAAACATCCTTCTCTGGAAATGTAGTCTTTATAATTTCTTTTAAACCAATACTACTTCCCAAAGCATCTGGATCTGGTCCTACATGCCTAGCAATTACAATTTTTTTATATTTTTTTATTTTATTATATATTTTCTTATAAACTTTTTTCACTGTACAAAACACCTA
>CAJTSN010000036.1:0-6841 GCA_910578745.1 uncultured Bacilli bacterium | reverse complement strand
CTATAGCATTCCTTAATATTTTTACATTTTAAAAGACAATTCGACTTTTTAAACGACCAAATTGTCTTTTTATTCTACTTTCCTATTTTTCCCTAAACTTATCCTTTTCTACAACATTTAGTATAGAGCCTTCGATTTTCCACTCATTATCATATTTTTAACTTGAACAAGTTCCTTTTCAAACGAATCGTTTATGCAAAGAAAAACATTTATCTAAAAATGAAAAACATTCATACTTCCACAAATATAATTCTTTGTAATTCATAGTTTTTAACCATCAATTACATTCATTTTTCATTATATTCTTCAACAAATTTTACTAAGGTTGCCACTCCTTTTTTAACCACATAACAAAAATTTTGTGGAATTTCTTCCTTTAATTCCTTAGGCGTTTTAGAAAGCTTAATCGTATACTGATCGGCAATCCCTGAACCAAGCCATATTGCATTTGTATTATTCACTGTTTCTTTATACCAAGGTTCCAGTTCTATTTTCTTTATCTTACTAATCGCTTCGACTAAAATAAATTGATAAATTCCTAGCTTTTTTCCATCTAAGAAAAACTGATTTAGCTTTGCCTTATTCTCATCACTTAACTGTTCTTTTAAACTTTCAAAACCTATAATTACTATTAAAACAGGAGCAAATCTTCCCTTTAAATTTTTATTTTGATAGGTGGCAAGCTGATTTTTGAATGCATTAGAAAATGTTGTTATAAATTCATCAAATTTTGAAGTATACATATTTGAAATTGTATTTCCAAGTTTTAGATTCTCAGCATTAAGTACATATAAAGTAACATGCGTACTCTGCAATTGTTCTAAAAAAGGAACAACAAATTTAGGACAAATTTCAATATCCTGCATTGTAATTAAATCACAAGTACTTTTCATATAATCATACATAGAAATTTCTAATGTATTTTTCTCTACTCCAACAACAACCAATCCTTCCCTCTTATAAGACTCTATTATTTTCCTATTTATAATATTTGGAAGAACTGGGATTGGTCTCGCTTTTTCCCCTACAATTTCATTGCTTTTTGATTTAATAAATGCAGAAATATTGTCTTTTTCACAAACAAAAGCGGTTTGAAATTCATAAATATCATCTAATTTTACAATTCCTCTACCAAACGTTTTTGAAGGATATTTTTTCTTCACGTTACCAAGTAAGGTCGAATAATCGGATTCATTCGTTTGTTGCAATACAAAAATTTGATTTATATTTTGTTTTAATTTTAACTTTAACCCATTTACTGTTGAAGAAGTAAATACGAAATAAATTCCATATTTAACACCATCTCTCGTTAAATCATTCAATTTCTCCTCATACGAATTATACATATCCTCATATACTTCATAACTATTTATTATAATAATTATATTTGGAAGTGTTTCTCCACTATTTTTTATATATGTTTTAAAATCTCCACTATATTCCTGAAATTTTATCTTCCTATTTTCCATTTCTTGATTTAACATTTTAAATAGATTGGCAACTTTTTCTTCATCCGAAGAAGTAACATAATCCCCTACTATTTTTGCATCTTTAAAACTTCGTAATGCTCCAGAACCAAAGTCTAAAATATAAATGTTTATTTCCCGACTTGTTTTTTCTTGCATTAAAGAATAAATAAATGTTGTAAGAAAATTTTCCTTACCACTTCCAGAAAAACCATAAATACAAACATTTCCCTCTTTGCTAATTGGAAGAGTAAGTGGCATCTGCATTTGTTTGGCAGGAAGATCATATTCTCCTACTATTGGATTTATTATAAATGTCTCTTCTTCTTTTTTATACTTTTCTTTCAAATGATCTAAAAGAAGAAAAGATGGAATTTTATCGAGCCATAATTTTCGAATCGAAATCTTTTGGCTTTGCGCTAAGGCGGACAAATAAGAAACAATATTGGATAATTCCTCCCCCTTAGCTGTACTGACTACAGGTTCTACTTCATAATCGATCGATTTAATGGTACGACCTACATTATCAATAAAATTTAAAGAAGTGTCGATGCTTTTTTTCCTTTTTTCAGAAGGAATGTATGGTCCTCCAGCATAAGCCGCTTGTCCCAACTGAAAAATTTCATTATACCCCACTTGTAAATAAAATCTTCCTGTATCTTTTAAATAAGCCGCATCTGGACACTTAATGACTTCCGAAGAATCGGATTTCTCTTGCACTTTTAAACAAACTCTAAATCGAGTATTACTCCAAATTTGTGCATCAACAACCCCAGATGGTTTTTGCGTCGCAAGAATTAAATGAACGCCTAAACTTCTTCCTACACGAGCTGTACTAATTAGCTGTTGCATGAATTCACTTTGTTGTGTCTTTAATTCTGCAAATTCATCACAGACGATAAATAAATGGGCAATAGGTTCACTCACTTTTTTTTCACGATATAATTTTTGATATTTATAAATATCCATAGTACTATCATTTGATTTTTCACGTGCTTCATTAAACATACGCTGTCTTCTTTTTAATTCACTTTCAATCGATGCGAGTGAACGATTAATTTCATTGGTATCTAAATTCGTAATTGTCCCTGAAAGATGAGGAAGTCGTACTCCCGTTTCATTATTCACAAAAGCGAGCGCTAAACCACCACCTTTATAATCAATTAAGATAAATTGAACTTCTTCAGGGTGAAAATTAACGGCAAGTGATAAAATATAAGTAATAATAAATTCACTCTTTCCACTTCCCGTCGTTCCAGCAATTAGGCCATGTGGACCATGATATTTTTCATGTAAATCAAGGGTAATAATATCTCCACTTGCTCCAATTCCAATTGGAACTTGCAAAGAATGAATTGGACTATTTTTTATCCACCGATTCATTATATTTAATTGTTCAATTTTTCCAACATCATACATTTCCAAGAAACCATATTTCGTAGGAATATTTTCCCCATTTGATAAATCTAATTCTAAAGGTGTATTGGCTAATACTCTTATATAAGCATCCTTTTGAATATAAGGATTTAAATCAAGACGAAAAGCGACATTATTATTACTATTTAATATCTTTTCAATCATAAAAGAATTATTTTGAGCAACATATATAATATGAGAACATTCACTAGGAATCGCAGATAAATCTTGATTTAAAATGATAAAACTAATCCCCAAGTTTTCCGTTTCATCCGCTAAAATATGTTTAACAGTATCAAAGGTTCTAAGTAATCGAAAGTAGTCCGTAATAATTAGATAATGTGTTTTGATTTTTGCTTTCTTCCCCTCGGTACTTACCCGTGACTGATATACTTTTTCTAATTCATACATCAATTCTTTGATTTCCATTTGATTTGTTCCAAAATAGCGAACACTTTTATCATTATTAAAAAGATGAGGAACACTTTTTAAATATTCCCACTCACTTTCATGATTTTGATTCGTAACCATCATAACTTTAAGTTCATCATAGGAATGAAACGTAAAAAGTTGTAAAAAAATGCCATCCATAAAATGCTTTACTAAAGAAAAATCACCAATAATAGCTGTCGCTTTCGTAGTTGCAAAGGAAGTAAGAATAGGAACCCCTAAAAGCTCTTTTGGCTCACTTCCTAAACTATAAACCATTTCTTTTAAATTGTCATCATCCATAGAAAAATGTTCTTCTGGATATTGAATTTCTATTTTTGCCTTCGTATTTCCAATTCCCAAACTCACAGATAAAAAGTCTTCATCCCCAATATGTCGCTCCCACAAATTACGTTTTCGATTTAAAACGATTGCTTCACACTCTTTTAGAGAAATATGATTATTTTTAGCAATATTGGTTTGTACCTCGACTTCTCTTTGAATCTCTATCCTTTTTTGTTCAATATATTTTCCATACTTTTCTTGCCTTTTCGCTTCTCTTTTTTTCTTTTTCTTTTTTTCATAACGTCGGTTCAAAATAGGCCAAAAAATCATACTCATCAACATAGCACCACAAATGACTAAAGATGGCATCGCCGAAGTAAGACTTCTTCCTTCATTCATAACACTATTTAACGTGACAAGAGCCGTAACACAAGAAGTCATTCCCATGGTAAGCATAGGCCCAACGACATAAATCATTGGAGTTTCATCTACTTTTTCCTCATTAGGGGGAGCATCTATTGTGATTTTCTTAAGATCTACGTTTGATTTAAAATGGGGAGAAGAATAAAAATAATCTTTTGATTCATAAAGGGAAACATCATAGGACCCCTCTGTAATCCATTCTCTTTTGATTTCTTTTTGATGAAAAGATTTTGTAATTAACCTCATCGAATGAAAAGTTACAGAATTTAAAGGATTATTGACAATCATATAGGGACCTTCCCCATCCTTCATCACAATGATTTTTAAACCCATGATAAAAAGAATATCACCAAATTCCAAGGGATAGATTCCTTTAATTCTTTTATTATTTACAAATACGCCATGATTACTATCTAAGTCTTGAATAAAATATCTTCCATTTTCAAATTTTAATAAAGCATGTTCTCCATTTACACTTAAAGAATGATATGAAATCATATTGGAGTCCTTTGAACCTATTGATAAAATTGGAATTTCTCTAATATCAATAAATGTATTTGTTCCATCATTCTCAGGACTACAATAAATATAAATTCTATCTTTTTGATTTTTAGAATGAATTTTTCCAATGGTATAAAAATGATAATTTTCTAAATAAGTCCCTTCTCGAATAATGTCTTTTTCGTAAACGACATAATCCTCATTACTATGAAGAAACCATTTATTCTCCTTAGCTTCAATATTGATTAAATTAAATTCTATATTGTTATAATCATAATCTGTAATCCAATAATTTCCCTCTATTTTATTAGGTAATGTGGTATTCATTAATTTATCATCTTTTATCATTGATACGATCATCATACACCTCCTAAAATTAGTATTTTATTCTTTCATCCCTCGCTATATCTAAAATATCTTCCTGATTAAATAAAATTATATTTTCACTTTCATTATTTTTAGAAATACCTGCATATTCTGTATTCATCACTGTTTTAAAACCATAATCAATATGAGTTACTACAATCCAAAAGTCTCGATTTGCAATCTTTACTAAATCTCCAATTTTAGGACTGTCAATCACTTGTTTTTCATTTCTATTCTCATGTAAAAATTTCACATCACAAAAATTTGAAGAAAATCGATCCATATTCTCTATATTTTCCATAATTTTTCTACCTCCTCGACTAAAAATTGACTCCATACCATAAATTAAACCAAGTCCTATAAGGAGATTCTCCATTTTTTATAGAATTTTGTATATACAATTTAACATTTCGATTTACGGTATTTGAATTTAACATATCTTTTAATTTCTTCTCACCACGTATTTCTTGAAACTCATTTACGGCTTTTATCATAGTCTTCGCTTCATTTGTACGCAAATATTCTGGCTTTAAATTTCCTGGGAATCTAACCCTATCTAATGCATCAGCATCTTTTAAAATATTCGATATCTGGCGTAAATCAGCTACTTGATTGTTATTAATTCCATACTTACTACATATTCTCCAAAAAATAGTAACATCCTTTTCATAATTCATTTCATGTAGCTCTATAACTGCTTGAATCAAATTTAAATCATTTAATGAATACTCATTTTGGAGTATACGATCTATTTGCATTGCGGATGCTAAAGCATGATTATCTTTTGAAATACCCCTTCCAATATCATGAAACTTTGCAGCTTCTACTAAAATATCATAATTTTTCGTTGTCATAGCTTCTAAATTACCTAAATACATTGCATAAAATAACACTCGCTCTGCGTGATCTTGATTATGTTCAGCAAAATTAAAGTTATATAAACTTCTCTTATTCAAATCAGCAACTTCATCATGAAAACGATTCATCAAATTTTCTTGCTTCATTTTGGCCACTACTTCGTTTAATTCTACTTGTTGAGCTTCCACCCTACCTCGATAGTATCTATCGTATAATTTGGTTTTATTTTCAACATGCATTGTATCTAATTCATAAGCGGTTATCTCATTTACTTGAACCACCTTTACTTTCAATCTTAATTGTCCATCTTTCGTACTTTCTATTCCTGTAATCTCAAAGGTTTGATTTTTATCTAGCAAAAATTCTTGCTGACCATAATTGTTTATTCCTGCAAAAGGTTCTATATAAGCTCCTTTAGTACCAGCGGGAACCTCAATTTCCATAATCATCTTTCTATTTTTCATTGTGCCCTGTTCTAACAAGGAAGTACTCACAAAGGCAGTATCATTAAATCTTGTCCCAATTTTAGGTACTATATGTTTTCCATCAAAATATAGATAATCTACTGCCCGATAAACGGTCACATTTTCTTGTAAAGGACCAGATTTTTGAATGACACCTTCTATTATGTTTTCCAATCCTTCTACAGAAGCAATTACATTAGAACTCTCTTTCGTTAAAACCCCTTGCGAAATACAAGCATTAAATGCTCTGTTTAACATTTCTTGTACTCTACTTGCACTTGTTCCATCATACACGCCTCCTCTAAAATTCGTTTTTGCATGTCTTTGATAAGCATTTAAAATAGGACCCATTATTTTCGTATATGCTTTTATTGCATCGACTTCTAGTGGACTAATTTGATTACATAAACTCTTTTGATTATTTATCATATTGTGAACATTTGTGATATCTGTCTTTGTTAAACTACCACTCATGCAACGATATAATTTATTGAAATCAATATCTCCATTGTTTTTTCCAATCTCATTTATAGCAGCAACTATATTTTTTAATTCTTCGACACTTTTCGTTTGTGTTAAAGCAGATTCTATTTTTGATATGAGGTATTGCTTAGGATCATTCATCTTTAAAGC
>CAJTSN010000035.1:3740-18102 GCA_910578745.1 uncultured Bacilli bacterium | reverse complement strand
ATCATTTTAGTACAGCCAATTCCTCAGAAGTATATGCAAGCAATGCAAATGTAGCCAGTGCGATAGGTTTAACATCAGGTAAGCTATTACAAGGGCAAACCGTATTAGGAATTACTGGTACAGGGACAAGTGATGCAACAGCAACAGCAGCAGATATTTCAAGTGGAAAGACCGCCTATGTAAATGGACAAAAAATTACAGGAACGGGAATGAAAGGAAAAACGTATGAATTTAATCATGTGAAAGCTACAGTATCTTCTGCCCAAACATTTTCTAAAGGAAGCTGGAAGAAGTTTGTCACTAGCAAAACGTCAGGTTCTACGGAGTTTTCAATTGCTTTACCTTTCACTCCTACTAAGTTAGAGTCTTGTCACGTAGAATTAACTGGAGACTATGCTACATCAAATCAAAATCGATGGGATGCTGATTTTAGAATGTCACGAAGAAGTGATGGATCAAATTGGTTTTTACAGTCAATTCCAAATGATTTTTATATGTCAAGTACAGATTCTACAAATAATTATATAGACACACAAGCTAGTTGTTCTATTTCAGGAAATAAGTTAATATTTCGACTCTCAGTTATTATTGAAGGAACTAATGATGGCTTTCCAACTTTAGAAACTCGTGCAGGAGAATTTTACCTATCTGGTGTTATAGCTTATGATTAATTTAAGATAAAAAATATTGAGAAAAAATGACAAACTTTTAGGGTAAGTCATTTTTTGTAGTTTACTTTTTTTCCTTGATAAGAATTTCTTCGTTTTAATTCTTTATCAATTTCATTTAAAACACAGAATTTTTTAAGAAGCCACGTAGGAGCAATTAAATCTTCTTTTTTAGGATCACCCGTAATACGATTAATTACAATATGTTTGTCTAATAATTCGATTTGATCACATACAATATCTACATATTCTTCCCTTGTAAGAAGTGGAAAGGGATGTTTTTCATATAGTGTAGCTAAAGCGGTTCCTTTTATAATATGTAACATATGAATTTTAATTCCCCAAATAGGGAGGGTGTTTAAATAAGAAACCGTTTCTAGCATCATCTCTTTTGTTTCTCCTGGAAGACCATTCATTATATGTACGACAATAGGAATGTTTCTATTATGCAATTTATAAACCATTTCTTCAAAACAAGTAAGTGTATGACAGCGATTAATGGCTCTAGCCGTTTTTTCATGAATAGATTGTAGTCCTAGTTCAATTGTTATATTTGTTTTTTTATTTAATTCTTCTAAATAATCTAAACATTCCTCACAAATAGAGTCGGGACGAGTTGCAATATTTAAGCCAACCACGTTAGGAAGATTTAAAATACATTCATATTTTTCTTTTAAAATAGAAAGAGGGGCGTATGTATTGGTATGTGCTTGAAAATAACCAATATACTTCGCACTTGGCCATTTTTTATGCATCATTTCTTTTACTTCATAAAATTGTGTTACTAAATCCTTTTGTTCGTTTCCAGCAAATTCTCCACTTCCTAGCTTTGAACAATAAATACATCCACCATGACCCTTTGTTCCATCGATATTCGGACAAGTAAATCCAGCATTCAAACTTACTTTAAAGACTTTTGTACCATATTTATGTTTATAAAAATAATCTAAAGTATGATATCTTTTATTATTTTCTCCAAATTCAAATTCTTTCATCCAATCACCATGATTTATTATAACATTAAAAGTATTAAAATGGATAAAAAAGAAATACTTATAAAAAGGGTTTATTCAGTATCTATAAAAGTAAGTGTTGACAAAACGATGGGGGAGGGGTATGATATAGACATATCAAAGACATTTTGTTATAATTATAGAAAGGTGGAGATTTTATGAAAAAAAATGTTGTAATCGTTCTTTTATCTTTAGTAATAGTAAGTTTATGTGGTTATTTGGCTTATGATAAGTTAAATAAAACAGAGTCAAAAGAGAATAAAGAAGAGAACAATAAACAAAAAGAAGAAAATAAAGAAGAAAACAATAAACAAGAAGAGGAGAATATAGAAGGTAAAGATGAACAAAAGGAAGATAACTCATCTAAGGAAGAGGGCAAAGAAGAAAATAATTATAAAGAATATGGAATACTAGACAACATTGAATTAAAAGATGGCTCAAAGTGGACAGTTATACAAAAAAGTGATAAAAAGAAGGATTATGTAATCGCATTAGCTAAAGAGATATATGATAATGATATACAAGGGGAAGTTTGGGAAAAATTGGAGGATGAATTATACAGTCATGATAAAGTAAATTATGATAAAAGTGAAACCAAAAAATACGTAGATCGTATTGGCGAAACTTTAGAAAAAAAAGTGAAATTGAAAAAGGTAGATGGTTATAAGATAAGACTTCTTAAATTAGAAGATTTATTTGCAATAGATGATAAATTTAAGTATGATAGTGAAGGTGATAGTTATCACTACTATGGAAATATGGATTTGTCTTCCTTTTTAGGACTTACTATGGATAATACAAAATGTAGCGAAGGAAAATGTACATCATTTTATGATATTGGAAGTACACAATGTTATGAGGAACAGAAAGATTGTAAGAAAGAATATTTTATTGCTCATTGGATGTTAGGAGTAGGTGGAATTCGTCCTGTAATCTATGTTTATAAATCTGAAATTATACATTGATATATTATTAGAAATTAGATTCATAGCTAAAATAATGGAATAAATTGGTTTGAAGATTTGCATTCGATAATAGAAAGAATTGATAGTATGGATTTTACAAGTTTAGAAAATGAGTGTTAGAAGCTAAAGAAAATATTTGAAAAGTTTCAAAATGAAATGTCTCTTGCGAAGGAATAAACTCAAATTGAAATAAAAAAGGAGTAGAATTAGAAAGAGGATAGAAGAAAGTATCCTTTTTTTGTTTCATAGGTAGTGTCTTTTTACAATGAAAATGAGCTATTTTTCTTGATGTGATGGATTTTAGAATTAAAAAGTGTGAAAAAAGTATGAAAAATGCCAAAAAATGCCTATTTATAGGGAAAAAAGGCTTTCTATTTAAAAAAATCTTTGCTATACTTGTATTGGAGGTTATAAGGTATGAAAAAACATAATTTATTAAAAGCAATCGGAGTTTTATTTTTGCTTTATGTTGTACTAACTTGGATTATACCAGGAGGCTCTTTTTCAAGTGGTACATTCACAAAAGGGTCAACGACACCACTTGGATTTGGAGATTTATTCTTATATCCAATTGCAACATCTGTGTATCAAATGTTTATTCTTAGTGCTTTAGTAGTTCTTGCAATCGGAGGATTCTATGGAGTATTAAATAAAACAGGTGTTTTTGCAAGTATGGTTGAAGGCCTTTCTAAAAAATTTAAGGGAAAAGAACTTTTATTTATCGCTTTAACGACAATCTTCTATGCATTAGCATCTGCTGGATTAAATTTAAGTTTGCCACTTTTCCTAATCATTCCATTTTCAGTTGCGGTTTTACGAACATTAAACTTTAGTAAAATCAAATCTTTCTTAGCAACGTTTGGAGCCATTATTGTAGGAGGCATGTCTTCCTTTGTTGGTTACAATATGGATGGGTATAATTATGTTAATTATTTCCTAGGTGTTGAAATTAAACAAACCATTCTTTATTCTGTCATTCTATTTGTTTTGACGCTTGCTATTTTATTGGTTTTTGTTTTAATAGGAAATAAGAAAGATATTAAGACAGAAAAAATAAAGAAGGGTTCTAAAAAAGATAAAGAAGAAGAACCAAAGAAAGAAAATGTGATTCCATTATATGATAAGGATAAGAAAGCAAGTAAAAAACCTACAGTAGGAGTTATACTATTTGTAGTTGCTATTTTAGTTGTCTTTGTATCTATGTTTAACTGGAGTGCACTTGGTATTGATATTTTTGAAACCGTTTATACAAAAATTACGACGGTTACCATCAATGATTTTGCTATTTTCCAAAAATTACTAGGTTCTATTTCAGCTTTTGGTTATTGGGGAAATTATGAATTGGTTATGGTTGTTTTACTTACATCTATAGTGATTGCATGGGTTTATAAAGTAAGCGCCAATGATACAATTGATGCATTTATTAGTGGGGCAAAGAAAATGGTACCTGTTGCTATTTTAGTTATCTTTGCAAATTTATTACTATACACTATAAATAGTACACAAACTCCATTTTTCCAAACAATTGTAAATACATTTATTGGTGGAGCTTCTAAATTTAATTATTTTGCCATTGCAGGATTAAGTGCGATCGGTTCTATTTTCTATAGTTCTTATCCATACTTGTTATTTTCAGTTTATGATCCAATTACAAGTTTAATGGCTAGTGATGTAAATATTATTTCGATCACAATCCAAGCAATTTATGGTATTGTATCATTGATCGTTCCAACATCTGTTATGTTAGTGTTAGGTTTAAAATATTTAGATATTTCATACAAGGAATGGTTAAAATACATTTGGAAAGTAGTTCTTGCTTTATTAGTAGTTGTTACGATTGCTATACTAATAATGTCTATGATATAGTTTAAGAAAGACTATCGAATAATTAAGAAATTAATTTTTGATTAGTCTTTTTTATTTTTTATGTATCAAGAACGAAAATTAGAAGAAAATAAAGAAAAATTGGTTGTTTTAAACAAGTAAAACTTATTTTGAATTCTATATAGAGATTTGGTATAATAGTGTAGAATGAAAGAATATGTATTTAAGCGTATAAAAAATAATGTATAGGAGGAATGTATGGAATTAAGTGATTTATTGATGCAATATAAACAAGTAGAGGAAAAAATAGAGAAATTATGGAGGTCACTTTGACCCAGAAAGAATAAAGAAAGAAATAGACAGTTTAGAAGCTATGATGAACGAACCTGACTTTTGGAATGATAAGAAAAAAAGTGAAGAGGTCATAAGGGAGTGTAATCGCTTAAAATCCTCTTATCAAGAAACGAAAGTGGTTTATGATCAAATTAAGGCGAACTTAGAAACGATTTTCCTATTAAAAGAAGAAAATGATGAAGAAGTAAAGAAAATTGTTGAAGAAGAGTTGCAAGAGATAAAAATGTCCTTGGATAATTTAGAAACAAGACTCCTTTTAAATGGATCCTATGATAAACTCGATGCGATTTTAGAATTGCACGCAGGTGCAGGAGGAACGGAAGCTTGTGATTGGGCCTTAATGTTAAAACGAATGTATATGAGATGGTGTGAAAAAAAAGGTTTTAAGTGGACCGAACTAGATACACAAGAAGGAGAGGAAGCTGGAATTAAAAGTAGTTCGATTTTAATTTCAGGGGACTATGCTTATGGCTACTTAAAATGTGAAAAGGGAGTTCATCGTTTGGTTCGTATTTCGCCTTTTGATTCAGGGGCCAGAAGACATACTTCTTTTGCATCGGTTACAGTAACACCAAAATTAGACAATGAAACTTTATCTGTAGAAATTAAAGATACAGATCTTCGTATTGATGTTTATCGAAGCAGTGGGAAAGGAGGACAAGGTGTAAATACAACAGATTCAGCGGTTCGTATTACACATTTGCCAACTAAAATTGTAGTGACTTGTCAAAATGAAAGAAGTCAGATTCAAAATAAAGAAACAGCGATGAACCTTTTAAAAAGTAAACTTTATTTATTAGAGGAAGAAAAAAGAAGTAAGCAGCTTTCTACGATTCAAGGGGAAAATGCAGCTATCAATTTTGGTTCCCAAATTAGAAGTTATGTGATGCATCCTTATTCTATGGTGAAAGACAATCGAACGGGGACAGAAACAGGGGACGTAAAAGGAGTATTAGATGGAAATTTAGATGCATTTATTCATGATAATTTAAGGAGGAAGGAACATGTTTAGAAAAAAAGTGAAATTTGATGATACTTTATTGAAAACAATTTTATCAAAAAAGCTGTTCTCGCGTTATTTTCAATTTTTTGTTGGTTGTCTTCTTTTAGCAACGGCTTTTAATTTGTTTTTTTTGCCTCATAATATTGTATATGGAGGGGTATCTGGCATTTCTATCATTACGAAAGAAACACTGAATTTAAATCCATCAACCGTTATTTTCGTTCTTTCGATTTTATTACTCTTCGTTAGTTATTTTACTCTTGGCTTTGAAAAGACGAAAGGTTCTTTAGTTGGCTCTATTTTATTTCCTATTTGCGTAGAACTAACCGCCGATATTGGAACCTTTATTCATTTTGAAGCAGATGATTTGCTTTTGAATGTCATTTTTGGTGCTGTAATTGCTGGAGTCGGTTCTGGGATGAATTTTAAATCTGGGTTCACAACAGGAGGAACAGACATTGTCAATCAAATTGTATCGAAATATGCCCATATCTCTATAGGAAAATCCATGTTAGTGAGTGATGGCTTAATCGTTTTAGCTTCTGGATTTTTCTTAGGAGAAGGAAATTTCTTTGCTTTTGAAAATGTGATGTATGCGATTATGGTTCTTTATATTATCAGTTTAATGTCCGATAAAGTCATGCTTGGAATTAGTCAATCGAAATGTTTTTATATTGTGACTTCGTGTGAGACAGAAATGAAAAACTTTTTGATTCGATATCTAGAACATGGGGTGACTCTTTTAGAGGGAAGAGGAGGATATACTGGAAATAAGCAAAAAGTAATTATGTGTATTGTTCCTACAAAAGAGTATTTTGTAGTGAAAGAAGCCATTCATATGATTGATAAGGAAGCTTTCTTTGTAGTAGTCGATTCTTATGAGTCTTCCGGTGGACAATAAGAAAAAATTTTGTTATAATAAAGAATAGAGAGGATGACGTTATGGCCTTAATAGAATGCATTGGGGTAAGAAAACGCTTTAAAACAGGCGTAGTTGCCATTCATAATTTGGATTTATCAATAGATAAGGGAGAGTTTGTTTTTATTATTGGTTCGACAGGGTGTGGGAAATCAACATTAGTCAATATGTTATACCGAAAAGAGCGTCCAACGGAAGGTAAAATTTATATTGGTGGTTTGGATGTAAGTAAATTAAGAAATAATAAGGTATATAAACTTAGAAGAAAAATAGGAGTAGTCTTTCAGGATTATAAGCTTTTAAGTAGGCTGAATGTATACGAGAATGTCGCTTTTACACTTGAAGTATTGGGGCTTCCGAAAGAAGAAATTCATTCAAAAGTGTTGAAGGTACTAGAGCTTGTTGGATTAAAAGGAAGAGCCAAAAACTATCCTCATGAACTATCTGGTGGAGAACAGCAAAGAGTAGCAATTGCTAGGAGTATTGTAAATGGACCTCGTATTTTAATTTGTGATGAGCCCACTGGAAATCTAGATCCTAAAACAAGTGATGAAATTATGGAAGTTTTAGAAGAAATTAATAAATTAGGAACGACAATTATTATGGTGACACATGATATTGATATTGTAAGAAAATTGAACAAAAGAACGATTCAATTAGATAATGGTCGAATTTTAAAAGATTATGCGAAAGGAACGTATAGCAATGAAAGCAGTAAGAATTCTTAGTCGAAATATAAGAGACGCTTTTAAAAGTGTATTTAGAAATTTTTCTTTATCACTGGCATCAATTACTTGTATTACCATTACTCTAATTGTTGTTTCTCTATCTTTAATTTTGACATTTAATGTAAATAATTTTACGGATAAGGTAGAAAAAAATGCTACAATCGTTGTTTTTTTAGAGAATAAAATTAAAGATGAGGAAAAAGAAAGTTTAAGAACCGCTATTGAAAAAATACAAAATGTGGACACAATTTCTTATGAATCAAAAAGTGAGATTCAAGAAAAAATGATGAATGAATCTGAGACCTATAAAAATATTATGAGTGGATGGACAGAGGAGGAAAACCCTTTACAAGATACGTATTTATTAAAGGTGAAAAATGTGGACTTCATTGGGGATACAGCCAAGGAAGTAGGGGCATTAGAGGGCGTTGGCACAGTTAAATATGGAGAGGGAATGATAGAACAGTTAGTATCTATTTTTGACTTAGTAAGACAAGGAAGTTATATTGTTGTACTTGCTCTTGTCGTTGTAACGGCCTTCTTGATTGCAAATACAATTAAAATCACTATCTTCTCAAGAAGAAGAGAAATTGAAATTATGCGACTTGTTGGAGCTTCGAATATTAATATTAAAATTCCATTTGTGTTTGAGGGATTACTTCTAGGTTTTCTAGGTTCTATTCTTCCTATTTTAATAACAACTTATGGATATACAGTCATTTATAATAAATTTGGTGGAAAATTATTTTCGAATCTAATTACATTAATTGAACCACAGCCATTTGTTTTTAAAGTCTCTGGTGTACTTATTTTGATAGGAATTCTCGTAGGTATGTTTGGAAGTTTGCGTGCTGTAAAAAAATATTTGAAGTCATAAAAAAGTGTAGGTTTACACTTTTTTTAGATTTAGAAAAAAGTTATTACAACAATTCTTGTATTTGCAAAAAAAATTATGGTATCCTATAAATAGGAAAGGTAGGTAAATTATGAAAGATATAAAAGTCGTACAATATGGTTGTGGGAAAATGAGCAAATATATTATGCGTTATGTAAGAGAAAAGGGGGGAATTGTAGTTGGCGCTATTGATTCAAATCCCGAGATTATAGGTCATGATATTGCAGAGATTATCGAATGTGAGGAAACTGGAATTACGATTACCTCAAATGAAGAAGCAGAAGAACTGTTACAAGAGGTAAATCCAGACATTGTTATTGTAACAACGATGAGCTTAATCGAAGATGTAAAAGAAGCCTTATTATTATGCGCAAAACTGGGTATTAGTGCAATTACTACTTGTGAAGAAGCCTTTTATCCAATGAATTCAAATCCGGGTATTACAAGAGAAATTGATGAACTTGCAAAGAAAAACAATTGTACTATTACAGGAAGTGGTTATCAAGATGCTTACTGGGGAAATTTGATTACAACTTTAGTAGGAACGAGTGCTCATGTGACTAAGATCAAAGGAAGTTCTTCTTATAATGTAGAAGATTATGGCATCGCTTTAGCAGAAGCCCATGGAGCAGGTCTTACATTAGAAGAGTTTGAAGAAAAAATCGCTAAGAACGATAATATTTCGGAAGAAGAAAGGCAAAGTCAAATCGAGTCAGGAACATTTATGCCTTCTTATATGTGGAATGTCAATGGATGGCTATGTGATAAATTAGGATTACATGTTTTAAAACAAACACAAAAATGCGTGCCTATGACGCATACGCAAGATATTCATTCGGATACTTTACAAATGGATATTAAAGCTGGTATGGCAACAGGAATGAGTGCGATTGTAACAACAGAAACAGAAGAGGGAATCACCTTAGAGACGGAATGTATTGGAAAAGTATATGCAGATACAGACTGTGACCGAAATGTTTGGACGATTGTTGGAGAACCAGAAACAACCATGGTTATTGAAAGACCACAAACGGTTGAACTTACTTGTGCTACGATTATAAATCGTATTCCTGATGTTTTGAGAAGTGATGCTGGGTTTATACCTACTTCACAAATGGGGGAGCTTGATTATTTAAAATAAGTTTATACTATATATTCTATGTTAAATGAGTAATAACAAAAGAATTTTCTTTTATCATTCGTTAAACTAGAAGAAAGTGGACATTATAGATTTCAAAAATCGAAAGTGCCCGCTTTTCCTTTGAAAATAAAAGAAAAATTTTACTTATGCCCTTAAAAATAGGATAATTGATATAGGAATATTCAATACACAAAGTTGAATATTTTCTTTTTTATTGTAAAATAACTCTTTGTAGTTTACGACTAGTAATTTATGTGAATATTTTTATTTGTAGGCTGCTCTATTTCGAATATAAGAAAAGAGAAAATAAATCGCTCGCAAAAATGAGTGACATTGTCGATCATTTTCCACTTATAGTAAACAAATTGGCTCGTATTTTCTTTGGACGCAAATTAAGAGAATATTCTAATTATGAAGCTTGTACAAACAATATTATAGAATGAAAGTTCATGTAATAACAGGTTACAATCCTCTAATTAGAAACGATTAATAAACTGTCCAACTTTTGAGGTTCAGTTCCGTTTTTCAATAGTTTTGTAGGAATTCAAACTTTGTTGGAAATCAAGTTTCTTTGCTTTAATATACTTACTCTCTACTATTGCTAACAATTTCAACTAGCACGATGCCTCAACTTGTTTAAAGTTTCAATATATATTATGAAATTGTGGTATCGCGTTCATTTTAATCCATGAAAAAAATAATTCACATTTGAGAAAAATCTTTTTGATGATAGGATAAATATAAATTTGAAAAAAAAATAGAATTATAGTATAATAAACATATGGAGGACTGATGAAATGGAATTTATAAAAGAGCATAAATTTATGGTGGTAACACTTGTTCTTTTTTTACTTATGCTTTTTGCAGGTGGTATTTTGACTTATAAATTATTTTTTTCTTATGGAAACGATAAATATGGTGATCGTTTAAAACCGATTGAAAACCTTAAAATTAATGATCATACGATTAAGAAATTAGAATCAGAATTAAAAGAGTTGGAACATGTAGAGAAGGTGACAACAAATATAAATGGAAAATTGATCAATGTGATGTTTACGGTTGACAAAGATTTAGATAAAGGAAAGGCAAAAGAACATGGAGATAAGGTACTTTCTTATTTTTCAGAAGAAGAAAGAAAAAATTATGATATTCAAATTTTTGTAATGACAAAAGAAATAAAAGAAGAAGAGGGTTATTCAATTATTGGATATGTAAGAGCAGGAAAAGAAGCAATTGAATGGAGTAATAATTAGGTGATGTAAATGAGTAAAAAAAAGGTATTTATAATAAGCTTTATCATTTTTTTGATGTGTGTTATAGGTGGGGGACTCTATTATTATTTTGTAAGAGAAGATAAAAATACCACTTTAACGATAGCCGAAAAAGAATGGATTGAGAACAATAAGAATAATATTATTGATATTTCTCTTCCTACAAATGTTCCTATTTTCAGTTATGAAGGTGGAGGATTATTTTTTGATTTTCTTAGCGATGTAGAAGGCGCAACAGGGTTAGAATTTAATAAGCTGTCTTATAATTTAGTCAATGAACCAACGAGTGCTTATGCTTTTATCAAGAAAGATAAAAAAGAGGATGAGGATATTTTAGTTTATGAAGATAATTATGCTTTAATTACAAAAGAAAACGTAAAATATACACATTTAAGTGAGATTCCAGTTATGACTGTTGGTGTGCTTGATCAAAATATGGATGCGTCTCATCAGTATTTAAGAGAAAATGGGGGGATTTCCCTACAAGAATTTAGAGATATTTCTAGCTTAATGCAGGCTTTTGAAACGGATAAAGTACAGGGAATTTTACTTCCAAAAACGCTATATATTGATAAAATTTTACAAAATGAGAATTATTACATTTCTTATAATCTTACAGAGATGGTCAATGAATATGTTTTACGTCTTGGAGATAATAAGAAGTTAAATACGATTTTAAAAAAGTATTTTACAAAGTGGACAAAAGAAAAATATACAGATATTTTTAATAAGCATTTTGCGACAAACTATTTTACATTTAAGGAGATCTATGAAAGTGATATAGCCCTTTTTAGAGGCAAACGATATACATATGGTTTTGTATCTCATGCACCTTATGATGCTTTAGATAAAGGCAACTTAATTGGAATCAATAGTGAAATTATCAAAAACTTTTCAAAAATGTCTGATATTGAAATTACTTTTTCTGAATATAAGAGTTTATCTGGTTTAGTGAATGCATTTAATGAAAATAAAGTTGATTTTTTCTTAAATATATCTTCTAATAAAAATTATGCTCTTGATGTACAAGAAACCGTCGATGTTTTTGATGAGCCTGTCGTCGTTATTTCTCATATGAATAATAATATCACAATCAATTCATTGGCTTCTTTAATTTCAAAAACAGTGAATACGTTAGAAGATTCTAAAATAGCTTCTACTTTATCGAATTATGATATTTCTGTAAAAACATTTGGAAATATGGAAGATTTATTAGAAAATACGAAAGAAGATAGTATTCTTGTCTTAGATAAAAGGACTTATGATATTTATGTAAGAGGAGAACTTGTAGATTATAAGGTAGATTACACTTATAATTTAGAAGATGGATATACGTATGTATGTCGAGATATTCATGATAATAAAATATTTAATCAATTCTTTAATTTTTATATTAGTTTTATTAATGAAAAACAATATGCGAATCAAGTGACATACAAGATGTTTTTATCGATAGATGATTCGGCTTTTGCCATCTATGCCTCTTTTGGTTTACTTATCTTAGGTTTAGTCGCTGTAATCATTTTACTTTCTAAGAAGAAGCCATCTCATAACAAGATTAAAAAAGTACGGAAAGAAGAAAAGATAAAATATATTGATCAACTTACTTGTTTAAAAAATAGAAACTTTTTAAATGATAGTATGAAACATTGGGATAATAGTGAGATCTATCCACAGACAATCATCATAATTGACTTAAATAATATAGCGTATGTTAATGATAATTATGGTCATGAAGAAGGAGACAAAGTTATTATTGAGGCCGCAAATGTCTTAATTAAAAATCAAGTAGAAAATAGTGAAATTATTCGTACCGATGGAAATGAATTTTTAATTTATTTAGTGGCATATGATGAAAAACAAATTGTTGCTTACATTCGAAAATTAACAAAAGAATTAAAAGAAATATCCCATGGTTTTGGTGCAGCTCTTGGATATAGTATGATTAATGATGCCATTAAAACGATAGATGATGCAATTAATGAAGCAACACTTGATATGCGTAATAACAAAGAAGAAGCACAAAATTAAAAAAAGTAGATGAAACATTTACTTTTTTTTCAATAATTATGTATAATAATAAATAATGGTGATGCTATGAGAGAAAAAGTAAAAGGTGAAATGACAAAAGTATATCAATTATTAAAACAATTTTTAGAAAGTTTTTTAGAGATTTCTGCACGTCCTGCTATGCGTATTTTACCCGGAAATTTGGCTTTTTTTCTCGTTCTATCTTTCGCACCAATCATTACTTTAATTGCTCTTTTAGCGTCTCGCTTTTCTATTCCATTGCTCTCTTTTTTGAATGATTTTGAGCACATGCTGCCTAATGATTTGTTTAAAATTCTTGAAATGTTTTTTGAGGGAGGAAATCCACCGACGGGTTCTTTAGTCATTTATTTACTTCTTGGCTTTGTTACTGCTTCGAATGGAGCACATTCTATTATTATTGCATCGAATACACTTTATGATATTCCACAAGACTCCTATATAAAAAGAAGAATTAAAGCTTTCTTTTTAACGATTCTTTTAATTTTTCAATTCATTTTTATTCTTGTCTTTTTAGTTTATGGAAATATTTTAATGAAATGGATTTTATCTTTTTCCATTTTTGCATCGATTCGTTCAAGTATTTATGGAAGCTTTATTTTTTTAAAATGGCCGATTATCATGCTTGTTTCTTTTGTTTTGATTAAACTGTTGTATACAATTGCTCCTGATAAAAAAATAGGAAGCAAAAATGTAACGAGGGGCGCTTTATTTACAACCGTTGGGTGGACGGTTACGACCGTTTTCTATGCGTATTATGCCAATAATATGGCAAACTATAGTGTTTTTTATGGAGGACTTTCCAATTTGATTGTTCTAATGATGTGGATTTATTTTGTTTCTTATATTTTAGTATTAGGAATTGCGATGAATGTGAGTTCTTCTAAAATGGATAAGAATAAATTAGAAAAGTAAGGTTATACTAAAAAGGTACACAATGGTTGCTTGTGTATTTAACAGACTACAAATATGTAGTACATGGGGTAGTTTTAGATGAACTAACAAGTATTATTTCCTAAATATGCAACATAAAAAAAGACTTTTTAGGTCTTTTTTTATGCAGCCATTTCTGTTTCAGCTGCAACTTTGTTACTTGAAGCTTTTTTTAGTGTTCTAAGTTCTCTAGCACTTAAAATAATTGTTTCCCCATTTTCTAATGTCACTTTTTGTAAGTTAGGTTTTTGTGCATGTCTCGTTGCTTTACATGAGTGCGATCTTCTATTCCCGAACAAAGCTTTTTTTGTTGTTAGTTTTGTAGCCATACTTTGCCTCCTTATACGTATTTTCCATGCCTTTTTAATTTACCATATTCTTTACAAGATGTCAAATGAAATGTGGAAAAAAGGCCTATTTATAGAAAATAAATTGCATTTTTCTATAAATTTAAAATAGACAAGAGAAATTATAAGAATATAAAAAATAAAACAATAAGAAATGTAAGGAAAAAAATTTTAAAAAGAAAAGGAATAGATAAGAACAATTATGACAAATTTTTTATAAAAGTCGAAATAAAAATGGTTTATAGATTTCAT
>CAJTSN010000035.1:0-3730 GCA_910578745.1 uncultured Bacilli bacterium | reverse complement strand
ATCTTGAGATAGAAAAATAAATTTTGGATAAATTTAGTGGAAAAAAGGTGTTCTTTATAGTAAAATGACAATAAGGAGATGGAGTTATGCACTATACGCCTTTATATATACAAACGGAAAATAGTTTATTAAAATCGATGATAAGAATTCCAGAATTAGTATCCTATGCAAAAGAGCAAGGTTTTACTTCTTTAGCGCTTACTGATACATCTATGTTTGGGGTTATGGAATTTTATGAAGCTTGCATGGAGTCAGAAATTCAGCCTATCATTGGATTGGAAGTTCCATATTATGAAAAGCATATATTGCTATATGCGAAGAACTATCATGGATATCAAAATTTATGTAAAATTGCAACTTCCTTAAGTAAAGAAACTATAGATGAAATTTTATTAAAAATGTATAATTCCGATTTAATTTGTATCCTTCCTTATGAGGCCGTAGATCGTTTGTTTATTCTAGAGAAAATATATGATGAAATTTATTTGGGGTATACAAACCGTGAAGAATATGAAAAAATAGATAAGGAAAGAGCTATTTATGTACATAAAATAGCCGCTTTAAAAAAAGAAGATACAGAATATTTAGTTTATTTAGAAGCTATTCGAAAAGGAGTTTTCGCCTCTTCGATTGAAACGGATTATTCAAAAGATTACTTTCCATCATTAAAGGAATTCGAAGAAAAGGATTATAATTTTTCTATAAATAAGAAATTTACAGAATCGATTCATATAGAAATTCCAAAAAGAGAAGGATTACTTCCTCAATATGAAACGAATGGATTGGATACATTTACTTATTTAAAGGGTCTATGTAAAGAGGGATTAAAAAAAAGATTTGGAGAAAAAGTTCCTAAAATTTATATAGAACGGTTAAAATATGAGCTAGAAGTAATCCATTCTATGGGTTTTTGTAACTACTTTTTAATCGTTCAAGATTATGTAAAATATGCAAAGGAGCATGAAATTCTAGTGGGACCCGGAAGAGGAAGTGCGGCTGGAAGTCTTGTTTCTTATGTATTAGAGATTACAGATATTGATCCAATACGATACCAGCTTTTGTTTGAACGGTTTTTAAATCCAGAACGTATTACAATGCCCGATATTGATATTGATTTTTTAGATGAAAGAAGAGATGAGGTCATTCGTTATTGTGTTTCAAAATATGGTTTAAAAAGGGCGAGTGGTATTATTACTTTTGGGACACTTGCTTCTAAACAGGCAGTTCGTGATGTATGTAAATGTTTGTCATTGAATGGTGATGCTCTTGCAAAGATGCTTAATTCAAAATATACACTTGATGAAAATTTTAAAAATAATCCCAATATTAGAAAATATTTACAAGAACAAGAAAAAATGAGGAAAGCATACTTTATTGCTAAGAAATTAGAAGGTTTAAAGCGTCATACTTCCATTCATGCTGCAGGCGTTGTTATTTCTTCGGTGGATTTAGATGAAGTTGTCCCTCTATATTATCACAACAATATGTATTTATGTGCCTATTCTATGAATTATTTAGAAAATTTGGGACTTCTTAAAATGGACTTTTTGGCCTTAAAAAATCTAAATATTATTGATCGTATTTTAAGAGATTTACATAAAGATGGAATAAAATTAAACTTTGAATCTATTCCTTTAAATGATCAAGAGGCTTTTCGAATTTTTGAGGAAATAAATACAATTGGTATTTTTCAATTTGAAAGTGAAGGAATGATGAATTTTCTTCGTAAATTTAAACCAAAAACATTTGATGAAATTTATGCCTCACTAGCTCTTTATCGACCTGGACCTATGGGAGAGATTTCTACTTATCTAAAAAGAAAGGAAGGAATAGAAAAAGTAGAGTATTATGATTCAAGGCTTGAGGATATTTTAAAGCCAACGTATGGAATTTTGATTTATCAAGAACAAATTATGCAAGTAGCAAATGTAATGGCTTCGTATAGTTTGGGAGAAGCAGATATTTTAAGAAGAGCAATGAGTAAGAAAAAGGAAGATGTCCTTTTAGGAGAGAGGGAAAAATTTATTACCCGTTCTATTCAAAATGGATATACAGAAAAAATAGCAACAGAGGTCTATGAACTTATTTTAAAATTTGCTAGTTATGGCTTTAATAAAGCACATAGTGTATCTTATGCGATGATTGCTTATAAAATGGCTTATTTAAAAGCACATTATCCTGCCTATTTCGTGAAAGCTTTATTGGATATGTCTATTGGAAGTGCGATTGCCACTAAAAATTATATTTATGAGGCGAAGAAAAACCGACTGCAAATACGGCCTCCTTCTATCAATAGTAGTGAAAAACAATATTAAAGGAGTTGGAAGTGTTGCAAGTGATACTATTTTAGAAGAAAGAAAAAAAGGACCTTTTAAAGATATTTATGATTTTGTTAAAAGAACATATTCAAAGGCTATGAATAAAGGAACACTTACCAGTTTAATTTTATCGGGATGTTTTGATTGTTTTGAAATTCCAAGAAAAATGTTAATTCATAATTTGGACTTAATTTTAAATTATGCAGAAGTCATCACTTATTTAGATGAGGAATATGCTCTAAAACCTTCCTTAGAAATTGTAGAAGAGTATACAAAAAAAGAGTTGATGCAATTTGAATATGAGTTATTTGGTTTTTATTTGCGGAATCATCCTGTCATGGATTATCGAATGAAATTAGGGGAAAACTTACAAGTAAAAGATGTAAAAAACTATTTTGATAAAAATATAGGAATTATTGTTGAGATAAAGAAGGTAAAAGAAGTCGTTACAAAAAAGGGAGAGGCTATGTGTTTTGCTACTTGTGAAGATGAAGTGGATACTTTAGATATTGTTATTTTTCCGAAATTTTATGTAAAAATGCATTTTAAAGTAGGAGATATTGTTTTATTAAAAGGTCATGTAGAGAAAAGATATGATCAATTACAAATTTCTGTTATGGGTTTAAAAGTATTGGAGGATAAAAATGATTAAAAGTAAGAAAAAAGGTTCTATTATTGTAATATCAGGAACCACTTGTGCAGGAAAGGGAACAGTTATTAGTAAGTTACTCGAAACAGAGGAGAATATGAAGCTTTCTATTTCTTATACTTCTAGAAAGATAAGACCGGGAGATATAGAAGGAGAAACTTATTATTTTGTTACAAAAGAAGAATTTGAACGAAAAATTGCAAATGGAGATTTTTTAGAATATGCGAAGGTTCATGATAATTATTATGGAACGCCTAAACTTGAAATTCAACAGCTTCTAAACCAAGGTATAGATGTTATTTTGGAGATTGATGTTGTAGGAGCGATGAATGTAAAAAAGATGTTTCCAGAGGTGATTTTGATTTTTATTATGGCACCTTCTATGGAAGTGGTGAAGGAAAGAATTAAAGCAAGAGGAGGAGAAAGTCCAGCACAAATTATTAGAAGATTTCAAACCGCTTATCAAGAAATTAATGAAATTCCAAAATACAACTATGTTGTTGTGAATGATGTTTTAGAAGATGCTGTTTTAAAGGTGAAATCCATTTTGATTAGTGAAAAATGTAGGGTGGATCGAATTGAAGAGATTTTAGTGTCAAATCAAGAAGAGGTTATTCATGAATTTTTAATGGATAAAGAGTTCGATAATAGCGAAAGAGAAATTCTATAGATATGTAAAAGTAGAGAAAATAAAGTGCGAAAAAGGTACTTTATTTTTTTATTGTTTCTTTTTGATGTGAAAAAAATAAGTTGACAAAACGAT
>CAJTSN010000034.1:1019-18454 GCA_910578745.1 uncultured Bacilli bacterium | reverse complement strand
ATATATTTCTTTAAAAAAACAAGTGGCAAAAGAAATTACTCAAAATTTTTTAGAAGTATATCATTTTTGTTCTACGGATGAAGATTTCATTCAAGAATACCCTACTCTTTTAAAAAGTATTCTTCAATTTATCAACCAATTTCTTTTAGATTTCCCACTTTTAGAAATAGAAAAGGAGTATATTTTTCTTGCCTATACCACTTTATTTTTTAAATTAAAATGTTCTCCTTTTTTTTCCATTTGCCTATCAAAAAAAAGGAAATATGATAAAATTATAGAAGAAGGAGAACCAATTGCAGAGAAACTAGAAACAAAAGAAATCGAAGAATTATTACCACTAATCTTACACTTTTTATATCAAATCATTACTTTCTCTACTTTATATGTAAAACAATATACCAAGGAAGAAAAAGAAATTATTACAACAATTGGCTATTCTTTTTTAGAACAATATAAAGAAACTGAACAAAGAAACACAAATCCTTATTTTTTAAATTTAGAAGATATTTTAAATTGTTCCTTTAAAACTTACACTCCTACCAAGCAAAAAATTAAAATTTTAAAGACAAATAGTAAAATTGCATATGAGCAAAGACTTAGAAAACAAACACTCTATCATTTAGAACAAAATAAAAAAGCCTAAGCTTTTTTTTATTCTAAAAACGAGAGTTCTTATAGATTAAAGTTCTTCTTCCCCTTTATTTTTAAATTGTAAAACAATAGGAACTCCTGTAAAATCAAAAGATTCCCGAATTTTATTTTCTAAATATCTTTGGTAAGAAAAATGGACTAATCCTTTATTATTGACTTGAAGATTAAATACAGGAGGTTTTATTGATACTTGATTTGCAAAATAGATTTTCAATCTTTTGTCTTTATAAGTAGGAGGTAGATTTAACTGATAAGCGTCACGAATCACATCATTAAGTAAACTTGTCTTAATTTCTCTCGTACTATTTTCATATACTCGTAGTATCTCAGGCATCAATGTGTGGATTCTTTTTTTTGTAAGAGCGGATAAGAAAACAACGGGTGCATAACGAATAAAGGCAAATTCTGATTCAATTAAAGCCTTAAATTTCTTCATTTCTTCCTCTTTATTTAAAATGGTATCCCATTTATTTACAACAATGACAATACTTTTTCCTGCTTCTAATGCATACCCTGCTATATGTTTATCGTGTTCAACAATTCCTTCCTCTGCGTTTAAAACAAGTAGGCATACATCTGAGCGATCAATGGCTCGCATCGAACGAAGTAAACTATATCTTTCAATATTTTCATATACTTTTCCTCGTTTGCGCATTCCAGCAGTATCAATAACTACATATTCCTTTTCATGATAACGTAGTGGCATATCAATAGAATCTCTAGTTGTCCCTGCTACATCAGATACAATCACTCTATTTTCTCCTAAAAGGGCATTTACTAAACTACTTTTTCCTACATTCGGTCTTCCTATTACAGAAAATTTTATGACATCTTCTGCATATTCTTCCTCTATTTCTTCAAAATCACAACAAGCAAGTTCTAAAAGTTCATAAATTCCTTCATTTTGTTCTGCACTTATTGGAACATATTCTTTGAAGCCTAATTCATAAAAATCATACATATGCTCTTTATATTCTTTCGTATCTGACTTATTAATCACAACGATGACTTTTTTTCCCGACTTTTCAAGCATACTTTTCACAAGCAAGTCATCTTTTGTAATTCCCTCTTTTCCATCAACTAAGAAAAGAACCACATCGGCTTCATCGATTGCCAGTTCAACTTGTATTTTAATTTCTGTATTAAAGGCATCTTTCCCACTATAAATACCACCTGTATCGATTAAATAAAAAGCATAATTCTTAAAACTCGCATTTCCATACAATCGATCTCTCGTTACACCCGGAATCTCCTCTGTAATGGCCATCTTTTTCCCTATAATTCGATTAAATACTGTCGATTTTCCTACATTTGGTCTTCCTACTAAAGCGATTGTTTTTTTCTTCATGTTTTCACCTCCTAAAAATATAGATTCAGTCAAAATGAGTCACTTTATTGTAGCATTTTTTTATGTTGCTCTCAACTGTTTTTACTTGTTTTCCTTAAAAAATACATTTTTATCCAATTTTTTTTAATTTTATAAAAAAAAGAATTGACAATTTAACTCTTTTCGGTTAATATATAAATCACCAATTCGGAAAACCTTTTATCTGAATTGGTGCTAGTATCACACTAGCCAACCCCTTTTTATTCTTTTATGAAACTGTTCTCAGGGGGGACAGTTTCTATTTTTTTTACCCTTTTTATCCCATATGAAACTTATCTCAGTTATTGTTCCTATTGGACAATATAAATATATCATAAAAAAAGAAATATTATGTCACAATATCTCTTTTTTTTCTTCATTTTACACCCTATTTTACAGTTTCACTGCGTCTTACGTAATCATTATAACGTGCCATTGCATCCTTTTTTTGGTCTTCTAATAATTCCTCTGCATGTTCTTTGTTAATCACTTTCAGCATCTTATATCTTGTCTGTTTTTCTAAGAAGTCCTCATACTGATCAAAATCAACCCTTTTTGCATCTAAGGAAAACTCTTGTTGATCTGGATTATAACGAAATACTGGGAAATAGCCACAAGCAACGGCTAATTTTTCCATTTGTACTGCATTGACCATTCCTCCCTCAATTCCATGAGAAATGCAAGGGGTATAAGCAATAATAATCGATGGGCCTTTATGACGTTCAGCTTCATGAAATGCCCGTACAACTTGTTGCATATTATAACCAATAGATACTTGCGCTACATAAACATTTGGATAGGCAAGCGCCATTTTCGCTAAATCTTTCTTATTTGTTTTCTTTCCACTTGTTGCAAAAGCCGCAATAGCTCCTTTAGGACTTGCCTTAGAAGATTGACCACCTGTGTTCGAATAAACTTGACTATCTAAAACCAAGATATTTACATCATCATTACTAGCTAGTACATGATCGATTCCAGAATAACCAATATCGTATGCCCAGCCATCTCCACCAATTGTCCAAACGCTACGTGCTACGATATATTCTTTCAATTCACTTAACTCTTTAGGGGCCAAATCATAATTTAAATGATCGTACACCTCTTTTGTTATTTCATAATCCTCTGAATTTTGTAACCATTTCTGATAATATTCTTTATTCTCGCTTTCTATATTTTCTTCCATAATATACGCGATACGTTCTTTAAGAACTTTATTTCCTATGAGTAACCCATACCCATATTCTGCATTATCTTCAAAAAGAGAATTCGCCCAAGGAACAGTATAAGGCATCGATGGAACCGATCCTCCATAAATAGAAGAACAACCCGTGGCATTCGCAATCATTAATTTTTCTCCAAATAATTGTGTTAAAAGTTTAATATAGGCGGTCTCCCCACAACCCGCACATGCTCCTGAAAATGCAAATTTAGGTTGAACGAACTGAGTTCCAGAAATAATGGTTTTATCAATTTCCTTTTTTTCCGTTATATTTTCTGTCAAATAATTAAATATTTTCTGATTATTCTCTTTTAGTTCTAAATCAAGTAAAGAAGAAACTAATGCTTTTCCATCTTTTTTTCCTGGACAATGCTCCATACATAAACCACAACCTGTACAATCCGCTACAGAAATACCTAAAATGTAGTGGTATTTTTTTAATTCTGTATGAGTTGGTAAAATGCATCTTTCTTGAATATAGGTAGGACTTTTCTTATATTCCTCTTCATCTAGTAAAAAGGGACGAATCACGCCATGTGGACAAATAAAAGAACATTGATTGCATTCGATACAATTGCTTGCTATCCATTTTGGTACAATATCACTAATACATCTTTTTTCTTTCTTTGCAGTACCACAAGAAAATGTGCCATCTGGTCTATTTAGAAACGCTGTTGTTTTTAATGTATCTCCTTTTCTTTTTGTCATCGTTTCAAATACACTCATTTCCTTTTCCTCTTCTGGAAATAAGATTTCATCATCGAACTTTATCTCTTTAATATATTGGAAAGCTAAATCAATTGCCTCTTCATTGGCCTTGATTGCTTTTGGTCCTTTTTTAAAAAATTTCTCATGAATATACTCTTTTAATTTTTCTTTTGCCTTGTCTATATCAAGTAAACCAGATAAAGATAGAATCACACTTTCCATAATCATACTAATCTTATTTTGAAGTCCTACTTTACGAGCAAGTTCATAGGCATGAATCGTATACACTTTTACATGTTTCGTAATTAAGATATTTTTTAAATTATCAGGAATACTCCTTTTAAATTCTTCTTCACTTTTTGCTGTATTGACAAGATAAATTCCATTTTCTTGGATATTCGAGATGGTATCAAAAGAAGAGATATAAGTATCTTTGGTTACAACGACAACTCGTGGATTTTCTACATAATAAGTTGAACGAATCCTTTTATCTGAAAAGCGCAGATGCCCTACTGTAACACCACCTGATTTTTTTGAATCGTATTGAAAATAACCTTGTACATATTTTTCTGTATTTTCTCCTACCAATTTAATCAAAGACTTTCCAGCACTAACCATACCATCTGATCCATATCCATAAATTAAAAATTCATCATGCAACCTCACCTTAAAAGGCTCTTCTTTCAAACTAAGATGGGTCACATCATCATCAATTCCAATCGTAAATTTTTGTTTTAATCCACTTTGTAACATAGCGTAAACCGCTTTAATACTTGATGGAGGTGTATTTTTAGAAGATAGTCCATATCTTCCTCCCACCACATGAATTTTTGTATCCTTTAAAGCGGCTACAACATCTAAATAAAGAGGTTCTCCTAGACTTCCAGGTTCTTTCGTTCTATCCAATACGGCAATATTTACAGTCGTTGCTGGAATTGCCTTTTTAAGGGCTTTTACATCAAAAGGTCTATATAAATGTACTTCTACCAGTCCAATTTCTCCCCCAAGTTCATCAATGGTCTCTTTAATTGTTTCACAGACCGATCCCATAGCGACAATTAAATATTTGGCAGCAGGATCTCCATAATAATTAAATAGTTTATAGTCTGTATTTGCTAAATCATTGATTTTTTTCATATAAGATTCTACAATCAAAGGAACTTCATCATAGAACGAATTTCTTACTTCTAAAGCCTGAAAATAAATGTCATCATTTTGTGCAGTTCCTTTTATTTCTGGTTTTAATGGATTTAAGGCCTTATTTCTAAATCGTTCTATTGCCTCGTAATCAACCAAACCCTTTATATCTTCCATATCTAAAACTTCAATTTTATCAATTTCATGACTTGTTCGAAAACCATCAAAAAAATGCAGAAAAGGTAAACTCGATTTTATAGCAGCTAAATGAGCCACAGCAGCAAGATAAGTCGCATCCTGTACAGAGGAAGATGCAAGCATACAAAATCCGGTCATACGGGTTGCATAAATATCTTGATGATCCCCAAAAATGGATAAAGCATGACTCGCTAAAGAACGAGCGGCAACATGAATGACACAAGGAAGCATCTCCCCTGCCATTTTATACATATTGGGTATCATTAATAATAAGCCTTGGCTCGCAGTAAAAGTTGTTGTAAGTAAACCAGCTTGTAAAGAACCATGCACCATTCCCGCTGCTCCTGCCTCACTTTGCATCTCAATTACTTTTACTGTGTCATTAAAAATATTTTTTCGATTTTGACTACTCCATTCATCAATATGCTCCGCCATAGGACTAGATGGCGTAATTGGATAAATGCCTGATACTTCTGTAAACATATAGGCTGTATAACTACAAGCTTCATTTCCATCAACTGTCATTACCCTCTTCATTCTTATCTTCCTCTTTTCCTATTCTCTCTTAGTATACATTATACTAAAAAAAGAAAAAAAAGCAAAGAAAAAACTGACAAATGTCAGTTAGGTTCAATCGAATTATTATGGAGTTGCTGGTTCTAATTTAGAAGCAAATCCTGAACATTCACCTGTTCTTGCTGCATCAAATCCTTTAGTTGAAGAACACATTACAACGTCTTTAGCACTTTGTGAATTTACATCGTAGTGATAAATAATATAGTATGAACTAAATTTTAACTCAGCTTGTACTACAAATCCTTGATCATCAACATAGATATATTGTCCATCATAATTAGCAGGATCTCCAGTTTTTACTGGTGAATCACCTTTGATTTCTAGATTAACTGGATTATTTCCAGTAGTACCATCTGCTTTTCTAAGTGTGATAGCTCTTGGTCCTGTAATATCAAAAATACCAAATTGTAAAGTTGAATGTTCCATATTATCTAATAATAATTCTTTTTCAATTGTATTAACATACGCTAACATACTTTGTTCTGCAGCACCTTTTCTTGACTTATCAATCATACTTAGTATTGTTGGAGTCGCAATTAAAGCGATAACAGCTAAGATAACGATAACGGCTAATAATTCAATTAGTGTAAAACCTTTTGCATTTTTCTTCATAAATCTTTCTCCTCCTATGTTTACAATATTAGTCTATCACAAAAATTTCATACTAGTCAATAACTATTTAAAAAATTTGTCGAATTCTGTAACTTTCATGTAAACATGTTCTATTTTTCATTGTTAGAATAACCATTTCCCTATTTTTTATACACTTTTATAAAAAAATATTTTTAGATTTTATAACAAAATTTCTAACCATTTTTAACTTTTTTGAATTTTTAGAAAAAGAAATTAAAAAATAATATTGTAATATAAATATAAAATTAATCAAAGACCTCTATTATTTTAAAATGATAAATTATAAGCTTGTCATCATCTTTTAAATCTTCTCTTTTATATATTTTTTTTACGTCCTTATAAAACTTTACTTCTTCATGAGTAAATTCTATAAACATTTTAAAATTTTCATCTTTATCCACTATTAAGGCTTGATATTCTTTCGGTTTATACGTTTTATTATTCCCTGAATATTCTAAATACCAATCGATTGCTCTAAAATCTCTCTTTCCATTTAATATATCCCTTATCGTTTCATCACTATATTTATAGATATAAGCTTTCTCATATTTAGAATGTATCTTATTTCTATATCTACTAATGGGTTTTTTTGATGTTTCTAAATCTTTCATTCCAATAAATAATAAATATTTTTGAACACGTTTTAAATATTCAAGTTCTTGTTTACTATAATATTGTTCCTCCTCTTTCGCTATATGAAAAGATTCTGGAGAATCATAAAGAGCTTCTACAACTTCTTCAAACGAATGAGCATGGCTATGTCCAATAACGGTTTTTTGTTTAAATTTCCCATTTTCATCTTTCCAACTCACGATATGTTTATCCGTAAATGAATAATAAAATCCTGTAAAAGCAATCTGGCCTAAAGCTTCAGAAAGTCTAGAATGTACTTCTCGTTCTTTTTCTTCATAATTCAAATTTGATCTTGTATGATAAAAATATACATATTCTAAAGTCTGCCTTTCTTCGTCCCAAAAGGGAGTTGGCAAATTATTTTTCTTAAATCTATCATATCTTTTCATAAAATTCCTATATTCCAATTCATCCATTCGTAAACCTCCCAAGTCATCGATCATTTTTATAATACACATCATTCAACTATTTTATATAGTATACTCCTTATCACAATTTTTTTAAATAGACATCTTACAAAACGAAAATAACCCATTTTAGACGATAAGAAAAATATAAGAACGGAATCGAAAAAGAAAGAGAACTTTTGAATTTACATATTGATCAAGTGTATACTATCAATATCTTACATGTCCAGAAGAAGTTAAATGACCAAATAGCGAAGAATGAAGATATTTTATTCTCTTATAAATGAGTACAAGTGAGATTTCTGTAACTATAGGAATAAATAGAGTCTATAATAAGACAAAAAGTCATAAAAAATGAAGAATCGTTATTGGATTTCATCTTAAAGTTTTAGAATGGTTCAAAGTCCTTTATCTTCCTTACATGTAGGAAGAAATGTTCATAGATACTATTTTTAAGTCATAAATCATGTATAAACTCCACGTTTTTTTTTATATTAAAAATAAGGTGACTCTATGAAAATAAGACTAGGATATGCTTGTTTAAGCAAAACATTACCCATTACATCTTCGACTCCCTACCCTCTTTCCAAATTCAAAACGGATATAGATGCTTTTGAAAAGTGGAAGAATATTGTTCATTCTAATTTGATGCATTTAGAAGAAATCTTACGTTACAACGCTAAAAATAATATACATGTATTTCGTTTATCTTCGGCTCTCATTCCCCTTGTAACTACAGAAAATTTTGACTTTAATTATACAACGGCTTTTCATCTAGAATACGAAAAAATCATAAAAATCATAAAAGAAAATAAAATGCGTATCAGTTTTCATCCTGATCAATACACCATTTTAAATAGCACAAGAAAAGAAGTACTCACATCTACCATAAAAAGTTTAGAATATCACTACAATTTATTAGATATGCTCTCTATTCAAGAGAAACTCATTTTATTACATATTGGTTCTTCTACTTTTGGTAAAGAAAATTCCATGACACGTTTCGCAAATCAATTTTATGCTTTAGATGAGAAACTTAGAAAATGTATCGCAATTGAAAATGATGATAAACTATTTAATGTAATAGATACGCTTTCTCTTTGTCAAAAACTAAATACACCTATGGTACTTGATTATCACCATCATATATGTAATGGAGGATTTTCTGTCTTTCCTTATATAGAAGAGATCTTTCGTACATGGAAAAATCAAATTCCAAAAGTACATTTTTCCTCCCCAAAAAGTAAACTAAAAAAAGAGTTTCGTTCTCATCATGACTATATTGATAGTGATACATTTATTTTTTTTATTGAACAAATAAAACATTTGCCCTATGATATTGATATTATGATTGAAGCAAAAGCAAAAGAGGAAGCCTTATTTCGATTAATTCGTGAATTAAAATATAAAACCAATTATGAGTTTCTAGATGAAACTACTTTTATAGCCACATAAAAAGAACACAAAACGTGTTCTATCCCCAAGGGATTTCTTTTGGATTCATTCGTTTGTTTTCTTTTTCTTCTATGATATGCCCACTATTCATGCGAATTATTTTATCTCCAATAAAAGCAATTCCCGGATTATGTGTAATAATAATCATGGTTGTATTATATTTTTCATTAATATCAACAAGAGATTCCAGTACAATCTTTCCTGTCTTTTCATCTAAAGCTCCTGTTGGCTCATCACAAAACATCACCTTTGGATTTTTCGCGATAGCCCTTGCTATAGACACTCTTTGTTGTTCACCACCAGATAACTGATACATGGCTTTTTTGGCATGTTTTTTTAGTCCCACTGTATCCATAATTTCCAAAATATCTATTTTCTTATCTCCCAATTTTTTCCCAACTAATATATTTTCATATACATTTAAATGTTCCAATAAATTATAAGTTTGAAAAATGAAACCAAGATTTTTTTTACGAAAGCGTGTCATTTTTGAATCCGAATAACGACTGATATCACGCCCTGAATAGAATATTTTCCCACTTGTTTTTTTATCGAGGCCAGATAATAAATTAAGTAGTGTTGTCTTTCCACTTCCACTTGGTCCTAAAATAACAACGATTTGTCCCTCTTCTACTTCTAAGTTGATATTTTCTAAAGCTCTTGCATGTTCACTCGCTATTTTATATGTTTTCGTTAAATTTTCTGTTTTAATAATTGCCATAACGCACCTACTCTCTTTTTAAAGCCACTGCTAGTGGAATTTTATTTAAAACTCTTTTTGCAATAAAGATAGCTATATAATAAGCAACAAGTAAAGCAAGAAGTCCTATCATTGCATGCATAAATGAAATCGAAATTGGTATCGTAATTTGCATATCTCCTACTAATTGTGCAACAATCCATTTTAGTAAAGAAGTCATTGTAGGAATAGCAAGAAGATAAGCAAGAATCACAAATGGTGTATAAATATTTAAAACAATACTTGAAATTTCTTTTGACTTATATCCCATAACTTTCATTAGAGAAATCGTCTTTTTATTCTCTTCTACAATAATACTTGCAATAACAGAAATAATAATAAATGCCATAATAGCAGCGAAGGCAATTACTACATAAATACTTGTATTAAAACGATCCATTTGCTTCATGATATTGTTTTTTAAATCTGTAAAACTCATTACATAAGCAATTTTTTGTAATTCTTCTTCACTAAGTTTACTTAAACTTTTATATTTTGCATTTTTTGAATAAATGACATTATACACAGCTTCTTCATAGCCAAGTTGTTTTGATAAAACTTCACGATCAACATAGGCAGCAAAGCTCATAAGCTCATTAGAAAAACCAACGACAGTATAAGTCAACGTATTCTCACCATTTTGAAGTACAATTTGATCCCCAATTTCAAGGTTTAAATATTCCTTCATATTTTTAGAAACAATAATCGAATCTTCATCTAATAAATTAACAATACTTTCTTTCTTCTCATTGACAAGTTCAATCATTTTTGCATCTTTATCTAAACCGATAATTCCTATGGATTCATCGTCTTCTAAATTTTCAATTTCTTTTTTATTTCCTTCTTGATTAAGTACTTCTTTTAAAGGCAAAGTTGCATTTAAAACAACATCATCTTCATCATCAATTTTTTCTACATATTGGTTATTCATATAAGCCATATAATCAAATTTCATTCCTTCAAAAGAAGATTCAATCATACCACTAAATAGATTCATTCCAATTAAAGTTAGGACAATCAACATACCTGTTGCAAAAGAAGTAATTGTTACAATTAATAATTTTCCAATAGAACGAGAAGCTAATGAATATTTAAAACGACTTTTGAATGGGAATGGTTTTGTCACTAAATTTACAAACTTACTTAAAAAGTTTACTTTTAAATTGCTTCCCTCTTTTAAAAGTTGAAGTGGCTTTTTACGTAGCATAATCAGTGCAATTAAATAACTTAAACAAGATAAAATAACTAAAGGAATACAGATACTATCTTTTAGATAAGATATAGCAATTGAAAAACCACTCAATGGAACATTATAATAACTTAAAAACATATGTGCCATCGTTCCATTTAAGAGACTTCCTATACAAAAACCAAGTACCCCACCAATCATTGAACCTAAAATTGGATACACCAAATAACTTAAAGCAATACTATATTTACTATATCCAAGAGACTTTAAAACCCCAATTTGTAATCTCTCATCTTCAATTCTTTTCTTTGTAACAATCAAAATGATAATTACAGAAATCGTTAAAAGTAAATATAAGAAATAATCGGCAAATAGACGGTTGGTTGCAAATTCAATTTGTAAAGCTCCTGTTCTTGTGATACGACTCACTGTATTCATACCGACTGTAATCGTAGATGTTTCTTTTTGAAATAAAGCTCCTATAGGGTCTTCATCAATCGAAATTTCTTTTTCTTCCTCTTCTTCACTTAAAGTCATTTCAAATTTACGAGGTGGATTGTCTCTAAAACGTAATGCATATGTATTATCAAAAATTCCTGTCACTTTTTTATAATCTTCTTCATACATGAAGATAATATTATTTTTCTTCTCATCAAAAATAGGAGTTGAGAAAGTAATTAAGGGATAAATATAATCAGATGCATAGGTAAATCCTACAATTTTATATTCTTCTTCCCCTATTTGGAATGTATCCCCTATTTCTAAATCGTTTGCACAAGCAAACCCCTCTAACATAGTAATTTCTTTTTCATGTTCAGGAAGTTTTCCTTCTCTCACATAGACTTTATTAATTTTTTTATCGGCATTATAAGGAATGACTTTCATGATAAAGTCATCATCCATAACTACTTTGGATCTTTCATATTCAAAATCAAAACGATATGTATCTTGAAGTGGTTTTAATTTTTTTTGTTCAAGATAAGCATTCGCCTCATATTTTGTAAAAAGATACTCTATATTTGTAGTAAGATTTACATCGATTGATTCATTTTCATATTCGATATTTGTCTTATATAAATCAAATAGCTCTCTTTCTTCTTCGGTCATTTCCTTCAATTCATGTTCTTCTAAATATTCTAAATCTTCTAAGTTAACGTCCTTACTGTAATCCACTAAGACGTCCCCACTAATATTTTCGACATTTTGTTCTTCTAGATAATTATAATATCGATCTTCTAAACGGTCTAAGGCTGTATTCATTGCTACATAAATTCCCGTTGATAGAGTAATAAGTAGAATAATTCCAAACATTTGGATCTTTTTTCTTTTCAAACCTTTAAAAGCGTTTCGAAATAACAATCCCATTACGCCCACCTCAAATCTTCTGCTTTTTTCACCTTTTTATTTTGGGTTACTTCGACTAGTTTCCCACTATTCATGCGAATCACTGTATTTGCCATATCCGCAATAGATGGATTATGTGTCACGATAATCATTGTTGTTTTATATACTTTATTCATTTCTTGTAATAGTTTCAATATATTTTTTCCCATAGCCTCATCTAACGCACCTGTTGGTTCATCACAAAACAATACATCTGGATTTTTTACAAGTGCTCTGGCAATGGCCACTCTCTGCATTTGTCCACCACTAAGTTGATAGGGATATTTATTTTTATGATCATGTAATCCAACCGCATCCAAAACCTCATCTATATCTAGAGGATCACTCGATAAATGGAACCCCATTTCCACATTCTCTTTAATCGTTAAATTTGAAATCAAATTATAACTTTGGAAAATAAAACCTAAATGTTCTCTTCGATACATCGCTAATTGTTCCATATTCATCTTATCAAGACGTTTTCCATCATAAGTAATTTTCCCTTTTGATGGGGTATCAATGCCTGAAAGTAGATTTAACATCGTCGATTTTCCGCTCCCACTTGGTCCTAAAATGACAATCACTTCTCCTTTTTTTAATTCAAGTGAAATATCATTTAAAGCATGATTAGAACCACTAGCTGATTTATACGTTTTTACTATATTTTCTAATTTGTATAACATGCTTGCCTCCTTCTTAAAATATTCTTCTACTATTCTACACTCTTCTAAAAATTAGTCAAGTAAACTTTTTTTTATTTTACACTTTATAACAATACAAATAATATGTTTTTAAAAAAGAAAAAAGAATATTTTCATCATATTCTTTTTCCTTTTTTTATATATTGGTTAAATGAATTCAATTCATCATCTTTTATCATAATCTCATAAGAATGAATATCCTCTAGTGGAAGATTTAAAATAGAAGAAATGATTTCATCAGTAAGATTGGGATTTCTCTTTTGAACCAATTTTAAATAAATAAGTTCTTGTTCTATTTTTGTTACCGTACTCATAAAAGTTTTAAATGGTTCCTTTTGTAAGACATCGGCTATAAATTCACCTTCATTTTTTAAAAGGGTTTGTATAGAAAAATCGCTTGTTTCCATACAACTTTCTTGTTTACTATCTTTACATTGTAACTTTTCCTTTTTTTTATTTAAACGTTCCTTAACGGTTCTCACTAAATAAGAAAAAGAACTTAAAAGTGCCATTGGAAACTTTTCTTGTACACATTCTCCTTGTAATTTAGGTCCGTATAGTTTTTCACCTGCCTGATAATATTGACTATCTTTTGAAAGGGATTCTAAAATAAGAGGCACTTCTTTTTCTATAAAAGCTCTTTCTTCTTGTGATGTATTATATGTAGTAAATTCATCGATAAAATGAATTGGTCTTCTCTTCTCTACAACACCCTTTTGTAAATACTTACGAATCATAAAAACAAAGTTTTTAAAATCATTTTTCTGTTTTTCAGTTAAAGTGATTTTCTTCTTCTCCTCTTCTAAATCCACACCATAAAGTTTTTGAGCTATTTGATATCCATCGTGCTGTACAGGAATATACGTCTTTATAAAATAATGAATTCTATTTTTTATCTCTTCTTTATTGGAAATAGAAATTGTATCTAAAACAAAATACTCCATAAAAGTAAGAGCCCTTTTTCCACGATTTCTTCTAGGAAGGTTCTCATCCCCTTCGAAACGATCTTTAGCCATTCTTTGACTCACATATTTTTTTAAAAATGCAAGTTGCTCTCTTTGCTTTGGAGAAAAATGAGCCACCAATGCATAACCATCTTCATCAAAAAGCGCCATTAACTCACTCGACTCTTTATATTCTTCTTGATACATTTTTAAGATTGTATAAAACTGTTTTATATTTTCCTCACTCTTTTCTTCAGATGAATACAGATAATCGATTATGTTTTTTTGTTCTAAAAGCACTTTCTTTATATTCTGCACGAAATAATTATAGCTACTTTGTTGTGCAGTTGTTAAAGCAATTTTTTTCTTTGGTTCATCAAAATGCATACCAAATAACAACTGTCCTACGGAATAACCAGCCATCCGTTGATGATGAAAAAGAATGGCTTTTACTTTTTTACTTATGATTTCGGCCTTTTTGAAATCCACATTCTTTGTAAACGTATCCATAAAATAAACATCTTCTATTTTTCTAATTTTTGCCTTTTCAAGTCGCCTTGCTAAAGAACCAATAAAGACCCGTATTTCATTAAAATAAGTGATAGGAATTTTCCTTTTCATCGCTTTATCCTTTAATCCGACTCCATAAATGGTTTCTAAGCGACTATACGTTTTTTTAGCCTTATTGGCCTGCTCTTCTAGACAGGTTTTCCAAATTTCTTCACTCACACCATCCATGTCAAAGTGTTCCTTAAAATCATCTGCAAATGGAAAAGTTTCTTCTCTTTTTATCGCTTTAATTGCAGAATAAACAAACTTTCTAATTGCTATCATTTGAGAATTCGTAAGAGAAACTTCTTTTTTTCGCTCACTAAAGTCACTTCCATAAATCGTTTGTAATATTTGATAAACAGAGGAATTTTCCTTTTTACTTCCAAGAACTCTCTCCTTCGTAAGGATATCCTTATTTTCCTCTGTTTGAAATAAGGCAAGAAATGTCTCTGGTAAATAAAGTCCATTTACAATTTTTTTTGCTTCTAATATGCTTTTAATCTGTGCGATTTCCTTTTTAATTATAAAAACTTGACTACTATTTATATCTTTACTATTTTGCTCTTCCTCTAATTGATTTCCATACAAAATAGTTAATAAAGAAAAAGCCTTAGGTGCTACACTTCTTCGATAAGAAATCACTTGATTAAAATAAAAGTCTGTATAAGGCACATCTAAAAAATTATCTTTAAAATAAGTACCTAAAAATTCAAAATTTTTCTTAGAATCATTCCTAGATTCTCTTCTCTGTTTTTTTTCTTTATGGTTCATCTGTTTCTCATACGAATCGAATTCTTGTTCATTTTCTTTTGCTTTTTCAAGCAATATTGGTAAACTTTCTTGAATTTTTAATAAACGATTTCTATATTCTTGTTCACTTAGTTTTAAAAAATCCAACAGTTCACTTTTAGACATACCTGTAGTTCCAATTTTATATGTATACTTATAAAGAATTCTGTCCTCTCCATTTTCTAATTGTTCTATAGCGTCATTTAAAGTATCTTCCCTTATATTGTATTTTCTTAGAATTTCATTTTTATTTTGAAAAAGAAAAATCGGTTTTTCTTTTCCTTCCACTAAGATATCTTTCACCATTTTATCAATTTGTTCGCTACTCTTACCTATAAATCTTTTTTCAATTTTCTTTGTATCTTCACCACGATTCATTAAAATCTCAATACACTTTAGTCTTTCCTCTAGAATACCTATAACGCCTTGTAAACGTTGTCGATTTCTATAAGATAAGCCTCTCTCTGCCCCAATACCATCTAAATTTTTTCCATATTCACGTTCAAGTAAAATTCTAGAGGTCGAATATGAAGGAAGTAAATTCACTAAAAATTGTACCCATTTCGAATCATATTGCTCAAAAATCCCACTTTTTTCTTCTTTTGAAAAATTATATTTTGCTTTTGCGTATGCCATTTTCTCCTCCTATTTCTTCATATACACATATAGATCATTTAAAAAATCATTTTGAGTCATCGGTCTATAATCTTTCACATCATCACTTGTAAGAGAAAGAAAATCTAAAATATCTTCTTCTGTAAGAATCGGATTTTGTCTCATACAAGCTAGTAAATATATATAGTCTTGTTCTTTCTTTGTAAAAAAATTTTCTTCCTTCATCCCAAAGAATGTAACTATTTTCCTTATGTGATAAGCATCCTGTTCATACAAATACTGTTTTACTTTCTCTTCTTTCTCATATAAAGAAAAATGATTTAAAATAGAAGAAAGCACTTGTTCACTTGAAAGCATAAATTGCTCTCTTGCTTGATTCATATCTCCATAAAACTGATATCCCTTATAAATAATAGAATCTAAATAAGAAAGTTCTTCTAAAGAAGATGTCTTTGGATTTATTTTTTCTTTAACAGGAGGTTCTTCATACAAAGTTTCTGTTTCTCTTTCAACATTTTTCTCTTTACAAGGCAACCCATTTAAAAAAGCGATATGTTCCTCTTTTGGTATACAAACCAAATTTTCTATAATTTCTTCATAGGATAGATTCTTGTTTTGAATTGTATCTTCTAATGTAATTAAATATTCAATCATAAAATTAAGAAGAACAGCTACTTTTCTTTGCTCAATTATAGATAAATTCTTTTGACAATTGACTCCATCAAACATAGGTCCAAATCTTCTTTTTAGTAAATCGGTTTCTTCATACGTCAGTATAGAAAATAGAAAGTCATAATATTTTCTATCATATTCACCAAGAATTGTAAAAAGATTATTCTTTTTTGTCTTAAAAAGTGTTATCAGATTTTTCACTAAACAAGTTCTAAAAGAAAAGTTTTGTAAAGGTTCCTGCACCGTTTTCGAAAAAGCTTCTTGGTAAAGTTTTTCACATTCTTCTTTGGAATAAAAATCCGCCAAATCCTTTCTTTTTGTTTTAAAAAAAGTGAAATAAGGTTGCATGCGCAGAAATACAGCATCATAAATATCTTTATCTTTTTGTAATAAATCTTTCAATTCCAATAAAAAATAATACTCCATTTCTAGATGTAGAAGTCCCGTTTGATAGTTACCTTCCTCAAATAAATCGTGTTTCATGCGTAAATATGCATCTTCAAAACATTTAAAGACACAAAAATTAAAATCTAAATATTCATACTTTATTTGTAGTTCATTCAAAAATTCAGTTTTCATTTTCTGTCCCCCTTTTTAGAATATCACAAATTTCTTTTGAATTCAATTGTTATGTATTTATATATCTAAATGAAGATAAAATTGTGAACTCTACCTTTTTTCTTTTAAATGGTTTGCAAAAATTGATAATCGTATATAGAAACATAAAAATATAAACCTTCTTATATTTTACGATTTTATTAATTTTAATAGTATATCAAAATTCTTATCGATAATTACAATTTCGGCAATTCATGGATGAAAAAATATTGTATCATCATATTAATAAAAAAATGAATACTATTTATAC
>CAJTSN010000034.1:0-1009 GCA_910578745.1 uncultured Bacilli bacterium | reverse complement strand
GAATAAAGCATTTCTTATTCATTCATTTAAAAACTTACTTATAAATAATATATCCAGAAACATAAAATTCTGTACCTTTCAACTCATAAGGAGAATAAAATTTTCCTGATGAACTAGAACCTCTTATATCAAATTTTATACTCAACTTCCCAGATGTAGCTAATGCATACACGTCATATAGAGAACCTTCACCTATTGATGATTTAGTACTAAATCCGAAATTCGCATCGTCATTATTAACAATAGATAACCTTAACCCTTTTCCACTATGTTTGTTCGAACCCAAATATGGATAATACGCTGAAGTTGTTTTGTCAGCTCCCCCAGTTGCACTTTTACTTCTTGAAATTCTCATATCACTACTATCCCCAGGAGTAAACAATACCTCACCTCCCAAAATCTCGGAAGCTGTGAAATTCAAATTTGTAAATAACTCCATAAAATCTAAATAACAAGAACTACTACTACAATCCTCTATTCCTGCTGTTTTCCAAGAGGTGTCAGGTTGTCTTTTATTTCCCACAGGTGTCAACTTCGCATTCTCAAACTTATATACCTTCCAATACCCATTGTCTTCACAATTCACAAGTTGAACATGTAACTTTCCCAGAACCATTATGATATCCTGCTAGTATTGTATAAGTTCCTCCTGGTGCTACTGTTCCACTTACTGATCCCTTATTTTCCATTGAACCTGTTATCTTACTTCCATTGACATACGCTGTTTTTCCACTTAGTATATCTCCTGCTGCCGCTGTTGCATCTTTTGTTTGACTCGCTAATGTTGGGGCTTCATAGGTTCCTATAACTTGTTTTCCTCCAACCAATGCCGTTTTCCCTTTTAAAATTTGGGAAGCTATCGCATTTCCATAGTTTGCTTTTGTATATAAATCATTTAAAGCTCCTTCTACGGTAGTTTGATTATTCTTTCCATAACTTACTCCATTTGATGGGGGATTACTACTTGCTGCATTTGTTCCTAATATCGCTACAATCATACAGAGTAGTA
>CAJTSN010000033.1 GCA_910578745.1 uncultured Bacilli bacterium | reverse complement strand
TTGGAAAAGGTGGAAATAATGATACGACCTCTGATGGCCTTGGAGCAGGAGGCGGCGGAGGAGGTTACTATGGCGGAGGAGCAGGAGGAGCTACTAAAAATGGAGGCTCTGGACAGGGTGGAGGAGGAGGTTCTTCTTTTATCTCTGGATATACTGGTTGCAACGCTATAGATAAAGATGGAAAGCCAACAGGGCAGGAAAATCACTATTCTAATATCACTTTCCGTGATGGTATTATGTTGAGTGGAAAAGAAGAAATGCCAAATCCAAGAGAAGAGACAAACATGGTAGGAAATGCAGAAAATGGATATGCAAGAATCACACTTTTACATGATATTGAGGATCATGCTATGCTTTATATATATGGAGGGTTAGATACAATCCAAAGGGAAGCGTCTTTTGAAGAACCAGGCTATGAGATTGTCTTAGGTACTGCGTCAAATGTAGATAAATATCATGTTGTAGTGAATGACGATAGTAATATATCTCTTTGGAATTTGAGAACAAGAACCTATTTATTATATAATAATGCAAATCAAGTGATAGATACCAAAAAAAGGAATATTTTATATGTTGAGGATATCGTCTATGATTATACAGGAAATTATGAAACATTTACTGTTCCTTATGATGGAACATATCAAATTGAACTTTGGGGAGCTTCTGGAGGAGGGCCTAGTGATACTTCTTCTGGGCAAGGTGCTTATACTAAGGGAGCCATTCATTTAAAAAAAGGAGAAACATTCTATGTTTATGTAGGAGAAAAGGGAAAAAATAACCGAAAGGAATCCTTTAATGGAGGTGGATATGGTGGAGCTGGGTCTGGTTGGTCCGGAGGAGGAGCCACAGATATTCGTCTTATTCATGGAGAATGGGATAATTTAGAAGGATTAAAATCTCGCATTATGGTTGCTGGAGGAGGTGGAGGAGTTGCACATCCAACATACAATACAGCAGGAGGGGGAAGCTACGCGGGAGGACTTACTGGATATAATGGAGGTTATTATAGTGGACATGCTTATGTAAATCAAGAAGGAAAAGGAGGAAGCCAAATACTTGGTGGAGTGAAAGGAAATAACCATCATAATGGAATAGGAACGGCCTATGCAGGAAGCTTTGGAAAAGGTGGAAATAATGATACGACCTCTGATGGCCTTGGAGCAGGAGGCGGAGGAGGCGGTTACTATGGCGGTGGAGCAGGAGGAGCTACTAAAAATGGAGGCTCTGGACAGGGTGGAGGAGGCGGTTCTTCTTTTATCTCTGGATATACTGGTTGCAATGCTGTTAGCAAAGAAGGAGCTCCAACAGGGCAGGCAAATCACTATTCTGGATATATTTTTAAAAATACGTCTTTATTAAGTGGAAGAGATGAAATGCCAAATCCACGCTCACAAGGAAATATGACAGGAAATGATAAGGATGGCTATGTTCGAATCAAGTACATTTCATTTTAAACTTTCATAAAGAAAGTTTTTTCTTTATAAAAAATTATGTTCATTTTGTTGTATAAGGAGTTATAAAAAATAGATTAATGGAGAAAATTTAATAATTAACGAATAACGCAAAAATTAAAAAATTTCGTTGACACCTTCTATTCTTTTATGATACTATGAATACAACACATGAGGGTGTGTTTTTTAGATGCAGGAGTGCATTGGATTAGTGAGGTCGATATTTTGAAAAAATTGATGCTATTTTTAATTGGCGTAAAAAAAGAAACAAAGAAAATAAAATGGCCAAGTAAAAAACAATTATTTACTTATTCACTTGCAACGCTTTCTTTTATGTTTATTGTAGGAATATTCTTTACAGGACTTGATTTTGCGTTTTCATACGTAAAAACATGGATGAGATAATATGGAAGAAAAACAATGGTATGTAGTTAATACCTACTCAGGGCATGAAAATAAAGTAAAAGAAAAGCTAGAGATGCGTGCAAGTTCTATGGATATGGAAGATTATATCTTTAGGGTGATTGTACCAGAACAAAAAGAAATTGAAGTAAAAGATGGAAAAGAAAAAGAAAAAGTAACAAAGATGTTTCCGGGTTATATTCTAGTAGAAATGATTATGACAGATGAAGCATGGTTTATCGTTCGTAATACTCCAGGAGTTACGGGATTTATTGGTTCTTCTGGTAAAGGAGCAAAACCATTTCCACTTACCCCTATGGAAGTAGATCAAATTTTAGGAAATATGGGAATTAGTCGCTTAGAAATAGGAAATTCTTTAAATGAAGGAGATGCAGTAAAAGTAATCTCTGGTCCATTTGCAAATATGATGGGTAAAGTAAAAACAATTGATATGGAAAATCAAAAATTAGAAGTTGCACTTGATTTATTTGGTCAAGAGACCATAGTTGAGTTAGGACTTACAGAAATTGATGTTGTTTAGTTTACAAAGAAGAAAAAATATGCTATTATAAAAAAGCTATATATTTTATTTATATAGATGGAAGTGGGAGATGTTTATGCGGATATCATTTGAACCACTCGCGAAAAAAATTTTATAGGAGGTGTTTTTCGTGGCAAAGGAAATAACAAAAGTAGTAAAAATACAAATTCCAGCAGGAAAAGCGACACCTGCTCCACCAGTTGGAACAGTTTTAGGACCTACAGGAATTAATCTTTCAGAATTTTGTACAAAATATAATGATGCAACAAAGGATAGAATGGGAGATATTTTGCCTGTTGAAATTAGTATTTATGAGGATAGAAGTTTTAATTTTATAATTAAAACTCCACCAACAGCATTCTTAATCAAGAAATATGCTAAGATTGGAAAGGGTTCTGCAAAAGGAGCAAACGAAACCGTTGCAACTTTAACCAAAGAACAATTGAAAGAAATCGCAGAAATTAAATTGCCAGATTTAAATGCTTATACCATCGATTCAGCAATGAAAATTGTTGAGGGAACAGCACGTGATATGGGCGTTAAAATCGCTGAATAGAACATAGAACTTATCTATGTGGGAGGAAAAATCCGCAAATACCACATAAGGAGGAAAAAATGAAAAAAGGGAAAAAATATGTAGAGGCTCTTTCTAAAATTGAAAAAAATAGAGCATATACAAAAGAAGAAGCCATTAAATTAGTAAAAGAAACTTCAACGACAAGCTTTGATAGTTCTGTTGAAATCGCTATTAAATTAAACCTTGATACAAAAAAGGCAGATCAACAATTACGAGGAGCAATCGTTCTTCCAAATGGGACAGGAAAAGTAAAAAAAGTATTGGTGATTGCTAAAGGAGCACAAGCAGAAGCTGCTAAGGCAGCTGGAGCTGATTTTGTAGGAGATACAGATATGCTAGAAAAAATCGAAAAAGAAAATTGGTTCGGTTTCGATACAATGGTAGCAACTCCAGATATGATGCCACAACTTGGTAAATTAGGTAAGGTTTTAGGTCCTAAGGGATTAATGCCAAATCCTAAAACAGGTACTGTCACTATGGATACAAAAAAGGCTGTTGAAGAAATTAAAAAAGGACGTGTTGAATATCGTACCGATAGTTATGGAAATATTCACGTTTTAATCGGAAAAGTTTCTTTTGAAGATACAAAATTGATAGAAAACATGAATGCACTTATGAGTGTCATTCAAAAATCAAAACCAGCCGCAGTAAAAGGAAAATACATTTTAAATGTATCGGTTGCTTCTACTATGGGTCCTGGAATTAAAATAGCTTTAGAAAATTTTGACAATTAATAAAAAATATGTTATAATGAATTTGTTTTGAAAAAAATTTACCGTAGACAGTAGGGGAGAAATCTTAATATCCTACCGAGGGCTTTTTTATAAAGACTTTGGCCTTACTGTTTCTTGTAAGGCTTTTTATTACGGTATAGAAAGCGAGGGATATTCGTGGCAAATCAAAAAATTATTGAAAAAAAAGCAAGTGTAGTGGAAGAAATCAAAGAAAAAATTGAAAAGTCATCTTCTGTTGTATTTTTTGAATATCGTGGGCTTACTGTGTCAGAAACAGATAAATTAAGAAAAATTTTAAGAGAATCTGGCTCAGAGTTCAAAGTTTATAAAAATACATTAGCTTCAAGAGCTTTGGCTAGCTTAAATATTGATTTAGGAGAAGTATTAGAAGGACCTAAGGCAATTGCTTTTGGTACAGATCAAATTGCTCCAATCAAGGCTTTAAGTGATTTTGCAAAAGAACATAAACTTTTGGAAATGAAAGTGGGTATTGTTGATGGCAATGTAGCGGATTTAAAAATGCTTACAGAACTTGCACAAATACCATCAAGAGACGGATTACTTACTATGTTTGCAAGTGGTTTGTTAGAACATGCAAGAAACTTTGCTATTTGCTTAGATTTACATAGCAAAAATTTAGAAGAAAATAAATAAAATGAGGAGGAAATTATTATGGCTAAATTAAGCGCAAAAGAAATTATTGATTCACTAAAAGAAATGACACTTTTAGAAATTAAAGAAGTTGTAGATTTAATGAAAGAGGAATTTGGTGTAGACCCATCTGCAGTAGCAGTTGCTGCAGCTCCAGCTGCTGGTGCCGTAGAAGAAGGACCAAGCAGTGTGAATGTTGTTCTAGCAAGTGCTGGAGCAAATAAAATTGCTGTTATTAAGTTAGTTCGTGACATTACAGGACTAGGACTTAAAGAAGCAAAAGACATCGCTGATAACGGTGGAGTTCTAAAAGAAAAAGTGGCAAAAGAAGAAGCAGATGCTTTAAAAGCACAATTTGAAGAAGCTGGAGCTACTGTTGAATTACAATAAAATAAACCAATAATTTTAAGCTCGTGGATACACGGGCTTATAGTCGTTTATTGGAGAAAATATATTTTATATCAAAAATGACAAATGCTTTTTATCCATATAAGTAGAATCACGTATATATAAATAAAATTGTTGTAATAAGTAAATCATAAAATTTCGAACGTTGGTCATTTCTAAAGAAAAAGAAGATTTGCTTTCTCTTCTATATAAAAATGGGAAAATTTACATAATTGTATGAAAATTCATTGACAACTCGACAAAAAATGTTTAGAATTATAAAGTGGTGGCATGTACTTATAAAAAAGTAATTTGTAATCTTGAAAATATAGTTATAGGGGTGAAACAGTGGCTTATACAGTAAAAAAATTTGGGGATCATCGAGAAAGAAGAAGTTATGCAAAAACAAAAAATGCAATTGAATTGAAAGATTTACTTGAGGTACAGAAAAAATCTTATGATCGTTTTATTGAAAAAGGGATACAAGAAGTGTTTGAGGATTTTTTTCCAGTGGAGAGTTTTACTGGAAATTTAGTACTTGAATTTGGAAATTATTCCTTTGAACAACCTAGATATTCGATTCGTGGATGTAAGGAAAGATATTCAACGTATGCATCTCCTTTAAAAGTGGAGGCACGTCTTTTTAACCATGAAACGGGTGAAGTAAAAGAACAAGAGATTTATCTTGGAGATATGCCTTTGATGACAGAGTCAGGGACATTTATTATCAATGGTGCGGAACGTGTTATCGTATCACAACTTGTTCGTTCACCTAGTGTTTATTTTGGAAAAGAAGTGGACAAGAATGGCCGCATAAGTATTACATCACAGATTATTCCAACGCATGGAACATGGCTAGAATATGAAAATGATGCTAGAAATGTTTTATATGTGCGAATTGATCGTACAAGAAAAGTATGTTTGACAACACTTTTACGTGCTGTAGGTTTGTCGAGCGATGAAGATATTTACGATTTATTTGGAAAAAATGAATATTTAGAAAATACAATTGTAAAAGATGCGAATAAAAATACAGATGAAGCTTTGCTTGATATTCATGCGAAATTAAGACCAGGAGAACCATCTACGATTGATAGTGCGAAAAATCAACTAATTGCTCGATTCTTTGATTCTTTTCGTTATGATTTAGCACGTGTTGGTCGTTATAAATTTAATAAAAAATTGTTTGTGACGGATCGATTACTTGGATTAACTTTAGCAGAAGACATTAAGACAGATACTGTGGATGTCAAAAAAGGAACCGTTATTACAAAGGATATTTTGGAAACTTTACGACCAGTATTCCAAGAAGGCTATGGATTAAAAGAAGTCTTAATTAATCAAGAATTAGATACATATAATAAAGTACAAATTGTACATGTATTCTCACCTAAGGATAGTGAGAAAGTGGTTCGAATTATTGGAAATGATCCAAGTATTGATATTAAAAGGTTAACTGTATCTGATATTTATGCAGCGACTTCTTATTACTTAAATTTATTAGAGGGTATTGGAAATTTTGATGAAATTGACCATTTATCGAATCGTCGTGTAAAACAAGTTGGAGAGCTTTTACAAAATCAATTTCGAATTGGAATTAGTCGTATTGAACGTGTCATTCGCGATCGTATGTCAACACAGGAAGTGGCTGAAGTAACGCCAAAAACATTAATTAACATTCGTCCACTTACAGCATCAATTAAAGAGTTCTTCGGTTCAAGCCAATTATCACAGTTCATGGATCAAACCAATCCTGTAGCCGAGTTAACGAATAAACGTCGTCTTTCTGCACTCGGACCAGGAGGACTTTCTAGAGATAGAGCAGGTATGGAAGTACGTGACGTTAATCCTTCTCACTATGGAAGATTATGTCCTGTTGAATCACCAGAAGGACCAAATATCGGACTAATTACATCGCTTGCTAGTTATGCAAAAATAAATGAATATGGATTTATTATGACCCCTTATCGTAAAGTTGTAAACTCTCATTTAACAGATGAAGTGGTTTATATGACAGCTGATGAAGAGATGGATTATTATATTTCACAGGCAACCGTTGAAGTCGATGAAAATAATAATATCATTCAACAGAGGGTTCCTGCTCGTTATAAAATGGAAAGTGTTATTGTTGAACCAAGTAAAGTTGATTATATTGATGTTTCACCACAACAGATTGTTTCAATTACAACACAAGGTATTCCATTCTTAGAGCATGATGATGGAAAACGTACTTTAATGGGAGCAAACATGCAACGTCAGGCGATTCCACTTTTAAAGACCGAAGCCCCTATTGTTGGAACAGGAGTAGAAGCGATTGCTGCAAGAGATTCTGGTGTCGTTGTACTCGCAAAAGCAGATGGAATTGTTGATTATGTAGATGCTAAAAAAATCGTTGTTAAGACAAAGGGTGGTATGGAAACTTATTACCTAAATGGGTTTGAAAGAAGCAATGCAGGAACTTGTTATCATCAAATTCCAATTGTAAGAAAAGGCGATAAAGTTTATAAAGATGAGGTCATTGCCGATGGACCTTCTACAGATAAAGGGGAATTAGCGCTTGGTCGTAACGTAAAAGTTGCTTTTATGAACTTTAATGGATATAACTATGAAGATGCTGTTATTTTAAATGAGCGTCTTGTAAAAGATGATGTATATACATCTATTCATATTGAAATGTATGAGATTGAATGTCGTGATACAAAACTTGGGCCAGAAGAATTTACCCGTGATATTCCAAATATTGGAGAAGAAGCTCGTAAAAATTTGGATGACAATGGAATTATTCGTATTGGTACAGAAGTAAAAGATGATGATATTCTAGTTGGTAAGGTTACTCCTAAAGGAATGGCTGAGTTAACAAGTGAGGAAAAATTATTACACGCAATCTTTGGAGAAAAAACACGTGAAGTTCGTGATTCTTCTTTACGCGTTCCACATGGTGGAGAAGGTATTGTTCATGATGTACAGATATTTACCAAAGAAGATTCTGATGAATTAGGTGCAGGTGTATCGAAGATTATTCGTGTTTATATTGCTCAAAAGCGTAAAATTAGCGTTGGAGATAAAATGGCTGGACGTCATGGAAATAAAGGTGTTATTTCCCTTATCTTACCAGAAGAAGATATGCCTTATTTAGCAAACGGGGAATCGGTTGATATTTTACTTAACCCACTAGGTGTTCCTTCTCGTATGAATTTAGGACAAATTTTAGAGATGCACTTAGGATATGCAGCAAATGAACTTGGCATTCATGTAGCAACGCCAGTATTTGATGGAGCTACACGTGAAGAAATTATTGATGCTTTAAAAGAAGCTGGACTTGATGAAGATGGAAAAGCCGATTTATATGATGGACGTACAGGAGAAAAATTTGATAACCGCGTATCCGTTGGTGTTATGTATATGATTAAACTTCACCACATGGTAGATGATAAGTTGCATGCGAGATCAACTGGACCATATTCTTTAGTTACACAACAACCATTAGGTGGTAAAGCACAATTTGGTGGACAACGTTTTGGAGAGATGGAAGTTTGGGCACTTTATGCTTATGGTGCTGCTCATGTTCTTCAAGAGATGATTACCATCAAATCCGATGATGTGGTTGGTCGTGTACGTGTATATGAAGCCCTTGTAAAAGGCTTGCCTATACCAAAGTCAGGGGTTCCAGAAAGTTTTAGAGTTCTTCTTAAAGAATTCCAAGCTTTAGGACTTGATATTACGGTTCTTAATGAAGAAGGGAACTTTGTTGATATTAAGGATTTAGAAAAAGAAGAAGATGATACATATCTATCCGCAGAAGAGTTTGAAAATGCAGAGATAGAGGAGCCACTTCCAGAACCAAGTGATATAGAAGAACCACTTGATGATGAGGAAGAGGAGGAAGAAATTGCTTTCGATGATTTAGAACCAGATTTAGAAGATTTAGAAAAAGTGTTCGAGGAAGGAGATGAATAGGAATGGATGTAAATAGTTTTGCAGGAATTAAAATTGCTATTGCTTCTTCTGAGAAGATTCGTGAGTGGTCTCATGGTGAGGTCAAGAAAGCAGAAACGATTAATTATCGTACATTGAAACCAGAACGTGATGGTCTTTTCTGCGAAAAAATCTTTGGACCATCAAAAGATTTTGAATGTTCTTGTGGAAAATATAAAAGACTTCGTTATAAGAATATTGTATGTGACCGTTGTGGTGTTGAAGTAACACGTTCAAAAGTACGCCGTGAACGTATGGGACACATTGAACTTGCTACACCAGTTTCTCATATTTGGTTTTTCAAGGGGGTTCCGTCTCGTATGGGGCTTGTCCTTGATATGTCACCAAGAGATTTAGAAGAAGTTCTTTACTTCGTGTCTTATGTTGTTCTAGATCCAGGTGCAGCTCCGCTTGAGAAAAAACAAACGATTTCTGATAAAGAATATCGTGCCTATTATGAAAAATATGGAAGTTCTTTCCGTGTAGGTATGGGAGCGGAAGCTATTAAGGAATTATTAGAACAAGTAGATATTGAATCAGAAATTACACAGATTAAGAAAGAAATTGATGAAATTAAAGATCCATCAAGCCAAAGAAGAGTTCGCCTAATCAAGCGTCTAGAAGTATTAAATGCTTTCTTTGAATCAGGAAATCGACCAGAATGGATGATTATGACGGTTTTACCAGTCATTCCTCCAGAACTTCGTCCAATGATTCAGCTTGATGGTGGTCGTTTTGCTACAAGTGACTTAAACGACTTATATAGACGAGTTATTAATCGTAACAATCGTTTAAAAAAATTAATGGAATTAGGTGCTCCTTCGATTATTATTCAAAATGAAAAGCGTATGTTACAGGAAGCTGTAGATGCTTTATTTGATAATGGTAGACGTGGACGTAATATTACAGGAGCGGGAAATCGACCACTTAAGAGTTTGTCTTCTATGTTGAAAGGAAAACAAGGACGTTTCCGTCAAAATTTACTTGGAAAACGTGTTGATTATTCTGGTCGTTCTGTTATCGTTGTAGGACCAAATTTAAAAATGTATGAGTGTGGTATTCCAAAAGAAATGGCACTTGAATTGTTTAAACCACATGTAATCAATGGTCTTGTATCGAAAGATATTGCGTCTAATATTAAAGCCGCAAAACGAATGATCGAAAATCAAGATGAGCGTGTATGGGATATTGTTGAGGAAAAGATTAAGGAATATCCAGTGATGCTAAACCGTGCGCCAACACTTCATAGACTTGGTATACAAGCATTTGAACCGAAGTTAATTGAAGGTCGTGCGATTCGTCTACATCCACTTGTATGTGCTGCATTTAATGCCGATTTTGATGGAGATCAAATGGCTGTCCATGTGCCAATTAGTGAAGAGGCTAAGACCGAAGCTCGAATTTTAATGCTAGGTGCGAACAATATCTTGAAACCTTCTGATGGAAAACCAATTGTTACACCAGGACAAGATATGGTTTTAGGAAATTATTATTTAACGATCGAAAAAGAAGGATTATCTGGGGAAGGTCGTGTATTTAAAGACCAAAATGAATGTTTAATGTCTTATGAAAGAAGAGAAATTACACTCCATACCAGAGTTGCGATTCCTGTTTCAAGTTTTAGACATAAATTTTTCCCAGATAGTTATATGGGTAAATACTTAGTAACAACTCCAGGAAAACTATTATTCAATGAGATTTTCCCAGATACATTCCAATATATTAATGATGATTCTAAGGAAAATGCAGAAGGGATTACACCAAGCAAATATTTCTTAGATAGAGGAACCAATATTAAAGAAGCCATTAAGGAAATGCCTCTTGTAAAACCTTTTGGAAAGAAAACACTTACGAATTTGATTGCTCAAATTTATAAGAGATATCAAACAACAGAAACATCAATCATGTTGGATAAATTAAAAGATTTAGGATTTAAGTATTCAACCTTATCTGGTATTTCCTTTGGTATTGGAGATATTATTCCATCAAAGACAAAGAAAACGGTCTTAAAAGAAGCACAAGATATGGTTGATCAGATCAACAAACAGTTTAAACGTGGTTTAATTACGGATCGTGAGCGTTATGAAAAAGTAGTTGCGACATGGAATAAGGCGAAAGATTCTATAGCATCTGAACTATCCGATATCATCAAAAATAATAAAGAAAATTCTTTATCAATCATGATTGACTCGGGTGCTCGTGGAAACGTATCTAACTATAACCAAATGGCAGGTATGCGTGGACTTATGATGAAACCAAATGCGGAAGCAATGGAAATCCCAATCGTATCTTCCTTCTCTGAAGGTGCTTCTGTGTCCGAATTCTTCTTAGCAACACACGGAGCTCGTAAAGGAAACGTCGATACAGCCTTAAAAACAGCTGATGCAGGGTACTTAACACGTCGTTTAGTCGATGTAGCTCAGGACATTGTTGTTCGTGAAGAAGATTGCCATACAGATGCAGGCGTTGTAGTAGAGGCGTTTATGAATCAAGATGGAACAGAGGTTGAGTCTTTACGTAATCGTATTGTTGGTCGTTTCACAAGTAAAAAAGTAATTGATCCAGAAACAAAAGAAGTTCTTGTAGATAGAGATGTTTATATTACAGAGGTTCTTGCAGATAAAATTATTAAAGCAGGAATTACCAAAGTCGCTATTCGTACCGTTTTAACTTGTAAGAGTGAGCATGGTGTGTGTGTAAAATGTTATGGTCGTAATTTAGCGACAGGTGCTTTAGTAGAAACAGGAGAAGCAGTAGGAATTATGGCTGCCCAGTCGATTGGAGAACCAGGTACACAACTTACCATGAGGACCATTAACTCAGGTGGTGTTGCTGGGGACGATATCACACAGGGTCTTCCACGTGTTACAGAATTATTTGAAGCCCGTAATCCAAAAGGGAAAGCTACGATTTCTGAGATTAATGGTATTGTTACTTCTATTGAAGAAGAAGGCGGAAAACTTGTTATTTCTGTTAAGAATGATATAGAAACAAAAGCACATACTTCAAACTATGGTTCAAAAATAGCTGTTAAATTAAATGAAGAGGTAAAAGCAGGACAAAGACTTACGCATGGTGCTGTCAGTCCAAAGGAACTTTTAACCGTTACAGATCCAATTACAGTGCAACAATATATCTTACTTGAAATTCAGAAAGTTTATTCATCACAAGGTGTTGATATCAATGATAAACACGTTGAGGTTATGGCAAAACGTATGATTTCAAAAATTAAGATTGTCAATTCAGGAGATACGTATTTCTTACCAGGTACGATGGTGAATATTAATGAATTTACAAATATTAATAAGAATTTGATTCTAGAAGGAAAAACACCTGCAACAGGTAGACCAGTACTTTTAGGTATTACAAAAGCATCTTTGGAAACAGATTCATTCTTATCGGCTGCATCTTTCCAAGAAACAACCAGAATTTTAACAGATGCGGCTATCCATGGTCGCGTAGATCACTTAAATGGACTTAAAGAAAATGTCATTATTGGTAAATTAATTCCAGCTGGAACAGGTGCTAGAAAATATAGAAAAACAGAATACGTATTAGAAAATGATTCTTATGCAGAAGAACCATTAGATGTACTTGAAAAAGAATTTATGGAATAAAAGGAAGCTCTAAGCTTTCTTTTTTTCTCTATTTTGAAAAATTTACTGAAATTTTAATTTCAAAGAGACAAGGTTTATTTTCTTTTTCACTTTTAAAGAATCAATTTGTTCATTCTTGTATCATTGTGAAATTTTGTCTTAATTTGATGCAAAAATTATTAGAAACGGATTCATTTCTAGTTATACAAAAATTTGAATTTAGTGTATAATAGAATTAGAAGAAATCATATGGGTATAGATAGAATAGGGAGGATTTATGGAAGAAGAGCAAATTTATGAGGAATTGGCAAATGAGCATATGGGAAACCATGGAGGAGGAAATAAGGTAATTATTTTTATTTTGTTGTTATTCATTATTGCTATAGTAAGTGTTGTGATTTATATGATCATGGAAAGTAAGCCGAAAGAAAATAAGCCAGAAGAAGATGGAATTGTAAAGGTAGAGGAAGATGGGTATCAGGTTGAATTTGAATGTGATGCTACATGTACTTACGACTTAGAACTTTCAAATGGTCCAGTGACTGTCACTTATGAGAAAGTAAAAAATGAAGATTATACCTATTTAGATAAAATTAAAATAGGGGATACAGTCATTCATTCAAAAACCTCCTTATGTGGGGGACCAGCTACTTTAGGTGTAGTAGAAGATATCATTTTAATTAGTTATCATGATGGCTGCGATATTGGAGGAAATACGCTTCACGCTTATACGAAAGATGCAAAAGAAATATTTTCTTATGAATATTTAGATTCTTCTTTAAATATGTGGTTACAAAGTACGAGTTATCAAATTAAAGGGAAAAAGATTTTAGTAGATGCAACGAGATTATATCATGGGAATACATTACAATTGAATGCTAATAAGGAAGTTGATTTGTGTAAAAAGTCAGAGTGGTCTTTAAATGGTATAGATGAAAATACAATTGTAGGTGGAACTTATGAAATTCAATATGAAGGAAATGGCGTTTTTAAGGAACCACAAATCGTTCAAAAAAAATTAGTGGAAAGTGTCTTAAACACTTGCAAGGAATGAAATTAGAAAAAGGTTTGTATTAAAAAATCACTTTTTCTTTTTTTATGAAGAAGGTACAATAAAAAAGAATATTGACATAGCCTATGCCTACTTAAAATTTTTTATATGTTTAGAGTATTTTTCGATTTCATCTTTTATTAAAAATACGAATTTTATCAAATAGAATAAGGTCTTTATTCTACGTATTTAAAATCTTGAATACTTTACTATTGCCTTTAAATTTGTTATAATAAAGTGGCGAGAAGTGGAAAGGAGGGAAAAAATGAAAATAAAAATTACAGCTTTAGGTGGTTTAAATGAACGTGGAAAAAACATGTATGCAGTGAGTGTTGAAAACGAAATATATATATTAGATGCTGGTTTAAAATACCCTGATGATAAAATGTTAGGTATTGATTATATTATTCCTAATTTTGATTATTTAAGAGAAAATCGAAAAAAAATAAAAGGTATTTTTATTACACATGGTCATGATGAACAAATGGGCGCTTTATCTGATATTCTCTCTGAAATTCCAGATATGCCTGTTTATGCTACAGAGTTTACAATGAATATCATTCAAAATGAACTTAAAGAAGATCATGTAGAAGCAACAAATTTAAAAATTATAGAACCACATAAAACGATTAAATTTAGAAAAGCGACTGTTTTTCCTATTTCTTTAACGCATTCCATTCCGGGAACAGTTGGGTATGTCATTAATACAGCCGATGGAGCGATTGTATATACAGGAAATTTTGTGTTTGATCAGAAAATGTTAGGTCCTTATAAAACCGATATTGGGAAACTTGCTTATGTAGGAAAACAAGGTGTATTGTGTTTAATGAGTGAGTCCATTTATGCGGAAAAAGAAGGATATACTTCTCCAAATAATCGTATTTATGGGGAAGTACGAGACGTATTAGAACAAAATGATGGTCGTATTCTTTTCAATATTTTTGATAGTCAATTTTATCGTTTACAGGAATTACTTACAGAGATTAATAAAACAAATAGAAATATTGTTATTTTAGGAAAACGGTTAGAAAATACAATCAATGATGCGATTAAAAATCATTATCTTGATTTTGATGTAAAGAAGATGAAGGGATTTAGAAGTCTAAATGATGAGCGGACAGTCGTACTGATTTCCGATGAACGGGAAAAACCATTTTCAAATATCACCCGTATTATTAAAGGGTATGATAAGTTTGTTACGATTAAGGAAGAAGATACTGTTGTTTTTGCTTCCCCTGTTTATGAAGGAATGGAAAGACGAGCTACAAAAATTTATGATGAAATTGCTAAGATAGGATCCAATTTAATTATATTCTCTACAAAAAAATATTTATCAAATCATGCTTCTAGTGAAGATTTGATGATGATGATTAACTTGATGAATCCGAAATATTATTTTCCAGTAATTGGCGAATATCGTCATCAAGTAGAAAATAAAAAAGCGGCATTAAAAGTAGGGATGAATGAAGAGAACATTCTCTTACGTTTGAATGGACAAGTTACATTTTTTGAGAATGGTGAAGTAAAAGAAACAAGTGAATATATAAAGACAGATGAAATATTAGTGGACGGGAAAAATGCGAAAGATGTGAACGAAGTTGTTGTAAAAGATAGAGAAATGTTATCAGAAAATGGAATCGTTTTAGTAAGTACTACAATTGAAAAAGCATCGAAAAAAGTTTTAGCTGGTCCAGAAATTATTACCAAAGGATTTATTTATGCAAATATCACGAAAAATCATGTTGATTTTACTAAAATTAAAACAGGTATTCGTGATAAACTTGGAAAGTTTTTATTTAAAGAAACAGAATGCAAACCTATGATTTTGGTTGTGATTAGTGAAGTATAAGAGGTTGAAAAACCTTTTTTCATTGTCTTAAAAATATCACATAAATTACATAGAATCTTCACAAACATCTTCTATAATGAAATCATGAGAAGAGGTGATAGATGATAAAATAAGAAAAGTAAAAAACATAAAAAATGAATACACTCCTTACTATACTTTAATAAATACCTAAAAACTTATAATTAAAGTGGAAAGTCCTTAAGGGACTTTTTCTATTGTGATTTTAGCATGGTTTTATCTAGTTGGTGAAAGTCTACTATATGTGTTCCATGGCGAGATTTTAGAAAGGCATCGTTTTTTGTTGTGGAATTCGTATTAGAAAATGGAAAGAGAAGGATTAAATAAATGAATTTCTACTTAATTTTGTGAGAGTTACTTTATGCGATATTTATGTAATAATAAAATAATTCAATATGGCAATAAAGAAATCGTATTCGAATGATTTCTATTTAAAGAGGGTGAAGCTTTAATGATCGATTCAAAAAGAGTAATAGATACGATGGATCCTTTTGAATACCGTTTTAGAAATCACAACGTATTTTTTGAATTCATATTACCACTTACAAAATATAATGAACTATCATATTGTCAGTAGATTTCAAAATAGAGGAATTGGGCAGCTGGTTCTTGCGTTTGTGGTAAGGATCTTTTTTCGAGAAAATAGAGATAGAATTTTAATGTGTCCTACGAATGAGAGGCGTGCTTCTATTGCACAAAAAACAGGATTTGTAAAAAAACGAGTAGAATTTACGAACTTAAGTTGTTTGATTATCAACAATGGCAAGATATAGGAATAGAAGCATATAAATTCTGTAGTGAATGATTATATGATTTTTCTTGTCATTTACAATTGAAAGAAAATAATTTATAATAAGATATATTGAGGTGATTTGATTTGAAAAAGGTAATGTTAACAGGAGATAGACCTACAGGTAGACTTCATTTAGGTCATTATGTTGGCTCTTTAAAAAGAAGAGTTGAATTACAAAATGCAGGTTGTTTTGATGAGATGTATGTTATGATTGCAGATAGTCAAGCGATTACGGATAATGCTTATAATTTAGAGAAAGTTAGACAAAACATTCTTGAAGTGGCATTAGATTATTTGGCATGTGGACTCGATCCAAGTAGAGTAACTATTTTTATTCAATCGCAAATACCAGAACTTACTGAACTTACATTTTATTATATGAATTTAGTAACCCTATCTAGGTTAGAGAGGAATCCTACCGTAAAAAATGAAATTAAACTTAGAAATTTCGAGACAAGTATTCCCGTTGGTTTTTTAACTTATCCAATTAGTCAAACGGCTGATATAACCGCTTTTAAGGCAAATATTGTTCCAGTTGGGGATGATCAGCTCCCTATGTTAGAACAAGCACGTGAGATTGTACGTAGTTTTAATCATACTTACGAAGAAGTTTTAGTAGAGCCAGAGGCTTTACTTCCAGATAATGAAATTTGTTCTAGGTTACCGGGACTTGATGGAAAAGCAAAGATGAGTAAATCACTTGGAAATTGTATTTATTTAGCCGATACAGAAGAGGAAATTGAGAAGAAAGTTATGGCCATGTTTACTGATCCAAACCATTTGCGAGTAGAAGACCCTGGTTGTGTAGAGGGAAACCCTGTCTTTATTTATTTAGAAGCTTTTTGTAAAGACGAGCATTTTAAAAAATATCTAAGTGAATATCAAAATTTAGATGAATTGAAAGCACATTACCAAAAAGGAGGATTAGGAGACGTAAAAATAAAACGTTTTCTAAATCAAGTTCTTCAAGAAGAGATAAGACCTATTCGAGAAAGAAGAGAAGAACTTAGTAAAAATATTAAAGGAATATATAAAATTCTAGAAGATGGAAGTAAAAAAGCAAGAATGGTTGCGATGGAAACGATGCAAGAAGTGAAAAGAGCTATGAAGATCAATTATTTTGAAAACCTATCTTTTTTAGAGGAACAGGAAAAGAAATATGAGGAAAAGTAAAAATGCATAAAATAAACTATGATGCAGAAATGAGAAACCTACTAGAGAAAAATAGAGGGAAGAGTCTTTTACTTCATTCCTGTTGTGGTCCTTGTAGCAGTTATGTCATTCGTGAGCTTTCAAATTATTTGAAAGTAACAGTTTTCTATTATAATCCAAACATAGAACCAAAAGAGGAATATATAAAAAGAAAAAAGGAACAGATTCGATTAATTGAAGCTTATAAAAAGTCGATGGATGTTTCCTTCTTAGATTGTGATTATGAAAATTCTCTCTATGAAGAAAAAATAAAGGGATTTGAAAAAGAAAAAGAGGGAGGAGCCCGATGTAGCATTTGTTTTCGTTTACGTTTGATGAAAACAGCAACTATGGCTAAGAATAAGTATGATTTTTTCGCAACGACATTAACTGTCAGTCCTCATAAAAATGCAGATGTGATTAATGCGATAGGCCTTTCTATAGAAAAAGAGGTAGGGATTCCTTTTTTAGTGAGTGATTTTAAAAAGAGAGAGGGATATAAAAAATCAATTCTATATGCGAGGGAATTTTCATTATATAGACAGGATTATTGTGGGTGTCAATATGCCCATCAAGATTGTTTACAGAAAGAAGGATAAATATGGAGATAATAGTACAAGGAACAGGAAAAGATACTTTTGTACCTGATGAAGCAATCTTTACGATTCAGTTTGTTGTGAAAGGAAACTCTTATGATGAAGTATTACAAGAAGGTGTTGATCATGTAGAATGGTTTATAGAAAACATCTTTCTTCCCAATCATTTTAAAAGAGAAGATTTGAAAACAAGAAGCTTTGTCATAAAAGAAGATCAAAAATATAATCAAGAAACTGGCCAATACGTGAAGGATGGCTATTCGTTTCATCAAATGGCATCATTTACTATGGATTATGATAGAAAAAGGATAGCGAATTTATTTGTTTCTATATCTAAAATGGCAACACCACCAAAGTGTATTGTCCATTTTGGAATAAAGGAAGAAGAGGCTTGTAGAAAAAGTCTTATAACTAAGGCTTATCAGGATGCCTATAAGCAAGCTTTAGCGATTGCACTTGCTTCGGGAAAGACATTAAAAGATTGCCAAAAAGTTGATTTTAATCCTTTTACAACAAACTATATTTCACCAACAAGACTTGATTCAGAAAATATATATATGGAAAGAGCAGGGGAGAACACTTTACAAAGAATAGAAAATACGTTTACTCCTGAAGATATTGTGTTAACGGAAACCCTATATTGTCTATGGGTGACTATATAAAAAAAGTCCTAACGATTCATTAGGATTTTTTATTCATATTTTTTATATGTTCCTTAATTGTAATGGGCATTTTTCCACTAGGTATTTCTAAAATAGAGTAACATTTAAAAAAGTAAATGCGCCATGGTTTGATATTCTTTTTAATTTCTATAATGTCGTCTTTTTTATCAAGTAAAACAATGTCTAAGGGAAAATAGCAGAAAAAGGTGTGAATGGAGTGGCAATGGTGAAAATAGTACCCAATTTCTTTTTTTTCTTTTATAAACATCATTCCTAAAAAGCGTTCTTTAAATGATTTACATTTTTTGATTGTAAACTGCATAGAATCACCATACCTATTATGAGTATAACATATAAAAACGTTTGACAAAAGAGCAAAAAGAGTATAAGATAGATATAGATAGATGCTAGGAGGGTATGGAGATGAAAATAATGAATCAAAAGGGACAAGCACTAGTAGAGTATTTGTTGATTATTGCTGTAATTAGTGTAGTTGTCGTAAGTGTTGTAAAATTGCTTGGTGGATATCTTCAAGATTCAATGACAAAATCTTCTTGTAACTTAATTGGTAAGACTTATGTTGAAGGAAGTAAACCAGGAGAAGGAACTTGCGTAGATTAACGTTTTAGTATAATTAAAATAGATAAAGTAGAACCCTTTTTTATAAATGAAAAGAAAGTGATGAAAAGTCACTTTTTTTGTTGTGAAAATAGAGTTGACAAAATGATGGGGGGGGG
>CAJTSN010000032.1 GCA_910578745.1 uncultured Bacilli bacterium | reverse complement strand
GTAGTAATCCGCCATCAAATGGAGTAAGTTATGGAAAGAATAATCAAGATACCGTAGAAGGAGCTTTAAATGATTTATATACGAAGTCGAATTATGGGAATGCAACAGCTGCTCAAATCTTAAAAGATAAGACGGCCTTAGTTGGAGGAAAACAAGTTATAGGAACCTATGAAGCCCCATCATTAGCGAGTCAAACTCCAGGAGATGCAACGGAAACAGATATAGCAGAAGGAAAAATTGCATGGGTCAATGGTAAAAAGATAGTAGGATTTAAACCTCTTGCAGAAAAAGTAAATTTAGGTGACTATATAAAGTATACATCGAGTAGGGAATACTATACAATATCGAAATCCGATACAGGGTATGATTCCGATCAAGGAATCGATATGAGTAGAGCTAGTCTATGGAGGGTGATTCGAAAAAATTCGGATGGTACAGTAGATGTAGTTAGAGACGGTGTATCTGAAAAAATATGTTTGAATGGTGAAATAGGATTTAGAAACGGTGTAGGAGTATTAAATAAAATAGCAAAGGCATATGAAAATACTACGTATACAGTAGGAGCGAGACATATGGGATATGATGGAAGTTCCGAGACGTGTACAGGAGCCTTAGGATCATGTAACAGCCAAGGCAAATCAGAAGACAAACAATTGGTAGCTAAAGCTATAGGAAATTTATTAATTGGTACAGGTGAAGGTTTTAGCTATTGGTTAGCTCGTCGCTTGGTTGATTTAAATGGTCTTGGAGGGGATAACAGATACCACTCTTATTATAGTTTAGAGATAATCGAGGGGATAGGGGCGAGTTATAACCTTTCTGCAGACACTCTCATCATTGATAGTAAGGGACAATCTAAGTGTAATTCAGTACGCCCTATTGTGATATTAAAATCAAGATTAAAAATTACAGGAGGAGATGGAACAAAATCCTCACCATACACTTTAGGAGTATAGAAAACGGAATAGACATGAAAAGATTTAGAAAAACTCTAAATTTTTTTCTTTTTTTATCCTTTCCTCTTGTTCTAAATTTAAACAATATAGAATATTTTATTACTAAGAGGAGATGATGTTATGAAAAAAATAGTTCCTTTTAAAAAAGATTTAATGTTCAAAACAGATGTTTTAGAAATCATTAGTATTTCTTTAGAACATACTTTAAGCATTAAAGATCTGTCTTTAATCAGTGGAAACTTTTTAATTAGTGGGGATTATCGCGTTACAGAGAATTCAACATCTTTAGAGAAATTTTCTTATGAAGTCCCATTTGAAATTCATATGGATGAAAAATACATTTTGAATAACGCAACGATTGATATTGATGATTTTTACTATGAAATCATTAATAACAAAGTTTTATCAGTTAGTATTGATGTTTGTATTGATAAATTAGATGAGAAAAAAATAGAAGAAAAAATAGAGGTGAGGGAAGAAATGATAGAAAGTACAAAAGAAGTAGGAAAAGATTTACAGGAAGTAGAAAAAGTTCAAGAGGAAAAAGTAGAAAAAATAGAACAGAAAGAGGAAAATAAATCTTCTTCTAAAAGGGGAGAAGTAATGGATAAAATAGAGGAGAAAGAAAGATGTATTGAATTAGAAGATACACCACTTACTTCTATTAAAAATACAAATACAGAAATTTATAAAAGTTATAAAGTCTATATTGTAAGAGAAGGAGATACCATTGAATCTATCTTAGATAAATATGGTATGACAAGAAGTGATTTAGAAGATTATAATGATTTAACAAATATTGCCATTAACGATAAAATCTTAATCCCATTTGTTAATGAAAAAGTTGCATGATTTTTTAAAAAAAAATAATTTAAAACCTACACGTTATCAAAAGTCAGGAAAAGTTTATTTTATAAATGTTGATGGAAATACATACGCTGTAAAGAAAAAGAATGAATATAGAGGGGATATTTATGGGTATCTAACGTCTAGAAGCTTTAATTATTATCCGGAAGTACTTACAGAGGATGAAGAGTATGAAGTAACTCCTTATATTGAAAATGTGGATTATCCAGAGGAACAAAAAATTATGGATTTAATTGACTTGGTGGCTTTACTCCATAGTAAAACAACATTTTATAAAGAAATAGAAGTCGATTATTTTAAGAAAACTTATGAAGATATTTCTGGAAATATAGAACATTTAGAAGAGTATTATAGTGACATGATAGATATGATCGAAAAAGAAATCTACCCATCTGCCCCTTCTTATCTTTTAGCTCGTAATATTAATTTAATTTTTTCTTCTCTTTATTATGCACGAGAAAATTTAGATACATGGTATGAACTTGTCCAAAGTAAACATAGAGCTCGCTTTGTGGTTTTGCACAATAATCTTAAATTAGATCATTTCATTAAAAACCATAATTCTTATCTTACGAGTTGGAATCAAGCAAAAATTGATATTCCTATATTTGATTTATATAAACTTTATCGAAATCATGCTTTAGAACTTGATTTTGAATTGCTTCTCCGTGAATATGAAAAAAAATATCCTCTTTTAGAAGAGGAGAGAATGTTACTTTTTGTTTTAATTATTATTCCTCCAAAGCTAGAGTTTGAAGATTCTATGTTTGCTACCTGCAGTCATTTTACAAATGAAATCGACCTTTTATATAAATGTTCAAAATGGATTAATTCATATGGTAAACCAAAAGAATAAAATACTTAAAAATAAGAAGAAAAAAAATAAGAAAAAGTTGAATCGAGTAAGAATAAAAAGAGTTAAAATAAATTGATAAAATGACAAAATAATAAAAATAAACATACAAGGATAGCAACATCCACAACCTTTATTACGATTACAATTATTTGGCATAGATAATCACCTACTATAAGATATGAAAAAATGTGAAAATAGTGTAGAATAAATGACTAGGAGGACTATGGAAGACAATTTAGAAAAAACATTTCTATTATTGAATAAATGGATGGAACTCAAAAGAATACCAAGAGAAAAGCAAGAGGAATATTATTATCGTCTTATTCTTTCCTTAGAAGAAAAGGAAGAAATTTTAAGAAGGAGACTTCTTTGTTTTACAACAGGAGGAATGGCTTTATCAGCAAGTATTCCCTGTTTTTTACTTCGGCAAGATTCCTTTGATACTGTACTCGCACTTTTTCTTCTAATATATGGAGTTATTGTAGGAACGATTCCATTTAATATGGAAGAAAAACAATATTTAGAAGAATACACAGAAGTGGAAGATTCTAGAGAACGTATTAAAAAAATTTGTTCAAAAAAGAAAATAAAAAATGGCAAGGATCATCAATAGATGGTTCTTTTTTTGAAATGGTATGATGTATATTGATGAAAATCGACAACTAAGAGAAATGGAATACATTTGGGTATAAGCCATTTTACAAAGTATAGCATTTCTTTTTCTTTTGTGTTAAAATGATAGTATAAGGAAGTGCTATGATGGAGAGATTAAGACCAGATATATATAAAAATAAAATAAGTGATATTGACTTCGAACATTTAAAAAAAAACGGAATAAAGGTGCTTCTAATCGATATGGATAATACTATATTAAAATATAAGGAAAAAAATATAGATGAAGAGGCAAAATGTATGATAGAAAACTTAAAAAAGGACTTTCAAATTTTGTTATTTTCAAATGCTTCAAAGCGTCGTGTAAAGCAAATGAGTGAAACCATTTCAATCCCCTATGTTTCTTTAGCTTTTAAACCATGTAAAAGAAAGTTTTTTAAAGTGTTTAAAGAGTATAAAGTAGAACCATGTGAAGTTGCTATTATAGGGGATCAACTTTTAACCGATGTAAAAGGAGGAAATAAGGCAGGCATTACAACGATTTTGGTTTCTCCTTTATCTGAGGATGAAAACTTTTTTACGAGAGTAAATCGTAGAAGAGAAAAGAAAATTTTTAAGAAGATGGGTGCGAAAGGTTTATTTTTTAAGGAGAGATATTATGAATAAAAGGTGTGTTGGCTGTGGGTTGGTACTCCAAACAGAAGATAGGAATCAAGAGGGTTATATTCAAAGTGAACTTATAGAGAAGTCTGGTTTGTGTGAAAGATGTTTTCGAATTCAAAATTATAATGAATATAAAGTCGTTGATCGAACAAATAAAGATTTTTCCAATATATTTAAAAAGATAGATAAAAGTAATGATTTAGTTCTTCTTCTTGTTGATTTATTAAATATAGGTGAATTGGAAGAAATAGGAAAATATATTCATAATGATATCATTTTAGTTCTTACAAAAAGAGATTTGATTCCAAAACAAATTTATGAAGAAAAGCTCTTGCATTATTTTGATACTCTTCCTTTTTCTATTTTAGATAAGATTATTGTAAGTAGTAAAAAAAATTATCATTTAGATGAATTAATGGAACTTGTTTTCAAACATAAAAAATCAAATCGGGTTTATGTTGTTGGAATTACAAATGCTGGGAAATCCACTTTAATGAATAAAATTATTTATAATTATTCTACTTATAAGGGACATATTACAACTTCTATTTTACCTTCTACAACATTAGATATGATTGAAATACCGATTAGTGAGGACTTAATGTTTATTGATACCCCCGGATTGCTTGTAGAAAATAGTATTGTGGATAAAGTTGATGCAGAAACACTTAGAAACATTGTTCCAAAAACAGAATTAAAACCAACGATTTTTCAGGTGAAATCGAACCAAATTTTTTTAATTGACCAATTAGTAAGATTGGAAGTCGAGGAAGAAAACAATATTGTTTTTTATGTTTCGAATAATCTACCAATCATGCGTTTTTATAAAGACAATGATAAATTAAAAGATTTAGAATTCTATACATTTCAAATGAATGAAAAAGAGGATATTGTGATTGAAGGCTTAGGGTTCATCAAAGTGATGAAAAATTCAAAGATTAAGGTTTATGCCTTAAAAGGTGTTCATGTATATAAAAGAAAGAGTTTTTTATAAGGAGTTAAAAATGAAAAAGTGGCTTGTATTTATTTTATTTTTATGTATACCATGTGTTGTTTTGGCGGATACAGAAGAGGATGTCTATCATGAATCAAGAAATTTATATATGCAAATATTTCATAATGAAACAGTTGCCCAAGCCTGCTTTCAAGCGTCATCTTTTTCTTCTATGTATGAGAGTGCAAAAGCGGAGGTATTAGAAGATAAAAATAGATGTGAACAGGTTCAGGAGACGTTGATGTTTCTGATGTAGCAAAGTTATATCAATATGCGAAAAAAAGATAGATTCTTTAGATTAGAAAATGAGTTGTAAAGTACTCATTTTTTCTTTTAAAAAACTTTAAATTAAAAAACAATTCCTGTATAATAGGAAAGAAGAATAAAGGAGGATTTTTTATGTTAGGAAAAGTAATTGGCGTTGAAGAAAATAGTATTTATGTAAAACTAAATCAGGATGTACTTGAGAGTAAAGATTTAATTCATCACTATGTTTCATTAAAAACAGAAGATAAAAATGTAATTGGAGAAATTATTAATATAAAAGAAGGCATTGCCGATATTAATTTAGTGGGAGAAATGCGTGATTCTGAATTTATTTTTGGTGTGATTGCAAAACCAGGCTTTTCTTCTATAGTTGAACTTGTTCCAGACTTTTTAGTGAAAAACATTATTAGTGTTGCAAGTTATGATGATACAAGAGATTTATATTTAGGAAAAAGTCCTATTTATAAAGATTTGGAAGTCCATGTAAATATTAACAAATTTTTTAGTGAGCATTTTGCTGTTTTTGGTTCTACAGGTACAGGAAAATCTTGTGGTGTAGCACGAACCCTTCAAAATCTTTTTGCGAAAGAAAATCCTCTTCCTTATAAAGCCAGTATTTTTATGTTTGATGCTTATGGAGAATATCATACTGCTTTTGAGGGATTACATAAAAAAGTACCACAAATTCATTTTAAAGCTTATACTACAAATATAGAAGACAAAGAATCAGAACGATTACGAATTCCTATATGGCTTTTAGGTGTTGATGATATTGCATTATTATTAGGAGCAGAGAAACACTCACAAATACAGATTATTGAAAAGGCCTTAAAATTAGTGACTATTTTTGCACAGGAAGAAAAGCGAGTTATTAAAAGTAAGAATGACATCATTGCAAGAGCGTTACTTGATATCTTATCGAGTGGAAGATCTTCTACAGCAATCCGTGATCAAATCTTTTCTGTTTTATCCTACTACAATACAAGTGAGTTAAATCTAGAGACATTGATTGAACAACCTGGATATACAAGACCACTCAAACATTGTATGAATATTGATGCTACAGGAAAAATTAGAGAAATGGAATTGATTATGAATTTCATGTCCTCTTTTTTAACGGAGGATTATGTATTAACACTACCTGATGGCTCTTTTAAATATAGTTTAAACGATTTGAAGGATGCCTTTGATTTCGCACTCATTTCTGAAGGAGTTTTAAAAAGTGATAAAATTTATGATGAAGCAAATGTATTAAAGGTTCGAATTCATTCTTTAGCAAATGGAGATGAAAATATTTACTTTGATTATCCAGAATATATTACAAGAGATGACTATATTCATGTATTGCTTACAACAAAAGAAGGATATAAAGCTCAAATTATAAATTTTAATATTAATTATATTGATGATCGATTAGCAAAAAATATTACAAAAATTTATTCTAAATTGTTATTTGATTATGCAAAAGCACTTCCTGTTCGTGCCAGTATGCCTTTTCATATTATTTTAGAGGAGGCCCATCGTTATGTGCAAAATGACAATGATAATTTTTTACTTGGTTATAATATTTTTGAAAGAATTACAAAAGAGGGGAGAAAGTATGGAGTTTTACTTGGTCTCATCTCACAAAGACCATCTGAATTATCAGAAACTTCTCTGTCACAATGTTCAAATTTCTTAATTTTTAGAATGTTACATCCTAAAGATATTGAATATGTAAGAGAGATTGTTCCTAATATTACCAATGAGACCATTAAGAAAATAAAAATACTCCAACCGGGAAATTGTGTCGCTTTTGGATCCGCTTTTAAAGTTCCTGTCATTATCTCATTAGATTTACCAAATCCAGCACCATCAAGTAGTAGTTGTGATATTCGGGCAAATTGGTTTGTTCGAAAAAAATAAAAAACGATAGATGTCGTTTTTTTTAATACATAATAGGACTATTTTTATATTCTGCTTCTATCACTCGAATTTTTTCTTCTTCTTCTAAAATACTGGCATAGGCAATCGTTGCTTTTAATTCAATTTGAAGGCCATGGTGTTTTATTGAAGTAAATTTAGATACAATAGGAAGTGACAATTCATTTTTAATTTCATTTAAGTATTTTTGTCCATTGTAGGTAAAACCTAAGATTCGAATATATTCTGGACTTTTAAATCGTTTTGCCTCTTCTTTTGTAAAACCAACCAATATGTGAGTAAGCATGCGATTTATACGATTGTATGTGTATCTTTTCGCTTTGATTTTTAAAATAAATTCTTCCATCGACTTTGAGGTGAGCATATATTTTCTTAAACGATTTTCAATACCCTCTTCCACCGTTTGATACTTATCTAAAAAACAATCGGTTAAAATTTTATACTTTAAAATGGGAAAGTATTCTTCATTAAAATAAAGTTTTTTTGTCAGTTTTTGATTTGTTTTAGGAGGAACATAGTTTGATACATCTTCTCCATGAAGTAAGGCATGTCTAATACTCGTTGCACTTGTTTCATTTCCAGAGAGTTCTCTACTTGCAAAGTCATTATTCCTCTTAATACAAATAGGTTCGATCTCACTTTCTTGTTTATAGATTTCACGTATATAAGAAAGACCTAAAATATCGTTGGATTTGTCGATCCTTTTTCCTGTAAGTGTAAATAAAGCTTTTGAAGTAGCCGTCGGATAAGATATGCCTTCTTCTATATAAGTAGATACAAGTTTATTATAGCGTTTATCTTCTAATTGTATCTTTGCTAAGTTTTTAAGAAGTTCTATATTATTGGATTCACTTCCAAAAACAAGAACATCAACTTGTAATTCTGAAAGAAGATAGATCGCTGCATGGGCAAACATGTCTGCACTTTGGCTAGCAAAAACAAAAGGAAGTTCAACGACTAAATCGCAACCATATTGAAGAGCCAGTTCTGTTTTGTCCCATTTATCTAAAATACTCACATCTCCTCGTTGTGTAAAATTTCCACTCATTACAACTATAATCTTATAACCATTGTACATTTCCTTAATTTTATTTATATGATATAGATGTCCATTATGAAATGGATTATATTCACAAATAATACCTACTGCTTTCACATTATCACCACTATTATCATAGCATAGATGAGGTAAAATGTCCATTTTGTCATTGCTTCATCAAAAGTATATGATAGAAATACTTTATATTTGGGTGTTTTTGATGTGAAATTGTTTCTGTTGATTATAGTTAAAACAAAAAAGTTCAAATTTAAAAGTAAATGAAACCTTTTATCAAAAAGGGGGTTGCATTTAGAAAAAAATTTAGTTTAAAATAAAAAAATGAAAAAAATGTATTTTTTTGGTTGACAAAAATAAAAAAAGGTTGTATTATTGGAATAAATCATTTTTTTGATGAGTTTGTTGGCAAAAAGGAAACTCGTTAAATATTACATATACTTTGTTCAACATTCTAATTATTTTAAAGGGGGAACTAGAATGAAAAATGAAGAAAATAAAGAGTATAAACTTGCAAAAAGGGGTATAGGAGTAGCTATAGCAATTGGCCTTTTAGCTTCACTTAAAGGTTGTCCAGCTTATTTTCAAACAAATGGACCAGAAAACAATGAAATGACTTCAGATTTAGATGAAGGAAAAAAGAATATAGAAATAGAAAGTACAACTATAGTAGAGACGGAAGAATATGCACAGGAAGAAACGAGCTATAGTGAATGGGAAGAAGAAAATATTTCTATTGAAGATTTGGGACAAGCTTCAAGAAATGTTAGTGAGAATATACAAATAGAAACAGATAGTACCATAGTAGAGATAGAAACAGAAACTGGATTAGAAATGGAAACAGAATCTGAACTAGAAACAGAAACACAAAAAGAAACAGAAATGCCTTCTAGTAGTGAGAGTGAATCAAGTTCTGAAAGTTCTGAGGAAGATAAGTCTGATGATGAGAAAGAACATGAACATCATTTTAAAACAATTAGCAAAAAATATGTAAATGGCAAAGATGGTAAATACCATTATGAGACCATTAAAAAAAGTTGCGAATGTGGTGAAGTGAAAGTAATAAAGAAGAAAGAAGAACATCAGTTGACAGATTTTGCTTCTATTGGAAAAGACGGAGAAGAGCAACATTGTGAAAAATGTGAATATAAAGACGTTATCGATCATGATGTGACTACTTATTCAATATTTACAGATAATGGAAATGGAACACATAAAGAAGAGGAAATCGAAAAATGCAATAGAGATTATTGCGATTATGAAGGAGTCGTTTCTACAAAAGTTGGACCTCATGATTGTGGTGAGTTCGTGAATGCTGGTGATAATGAAAAAAGCTATTGTCAAGGTGAAGGATGTGGCTTTGTTCAAACAAGAAGTCATAAAGAAAAGACGGATGTTACTTATAGTAGCACAGGAAGTCATAAACATGCTGCTCATACAAAGACTACATGTGAAAATGGCTGTGGCTATGAAACATTTAGTACAAAATTAGAAGATTGTATTCATGAAGAATTTACATCAAATGGCGTAGACTATGAAGTTAGTGTTTGCCCTAAATGTGAGGATGAACTTGAAAGAAATCATTCTTATGGAGAAGCAACACCTGAATATATAGCACAAAATGATGGTACACACATTGAAAAACTTGTTTACGAATGTTCGACTTGTGGTCAAGAAAAAACAGAAGAAACACAAAAGGATTGTACAGGTACTTGGGTTTCAAAAGGCGCTATTGGTGAAAGCAAATATTGTAGTGAATGTAAAACAACTGATACACGTGATCACAATTTAGATAAGGATACTACTGTAAAATATACTGGTAACGGAGTTGATAAGCATCAACATACAAAAGAAACAGACTGGGTATGTTTAAATGAAGGTTGTGGATACGAAACACATGCGTCTAAAATAGAAGATTGCAGCATGAATTATGTAGATAATGAGACGAATGAAAAAGCAAAATGTCCAACTTGTGAAAACGAAGTTACAAAAAATCACGATATGAAAGAAGAAACAAGACATATAGATAATGGTGATGGAAAAACACATACAGTAGCTGCTTTCAATGTTTGTCAAAATGATTACTGTAAACACGAAGATGAGATTTCTAAAAAGAGTGAAAATCATACAGCAAGCGGGTCATGGATAAATAATGGCGAAGCTGGAGAAAAAAACACTTGTGCTTTAGAGGATTGCAATGGAGAAATGCAACGAGATCATAATATGAAAGAAGAAACAAGACATATAGATAATGGCGATGGAAAAACACATACAGTGGCCGTTTTCAATGTTTGCCAAAATGATAATTGTGGATATGAAGAAAAGGTTTCTGAAAAGAATGAAAATCATACAGCAAGTGGATCATGGATAAACAATGACAAAGCTGGAGAGAAAAACACTTGTGCTGTAGAAGGCTGCAATGGAGAAATGCAACGAGATCATGATTTAAGTGGGGCACCTATAGGAACAGGAGAATATCACTATATTGGAAATAAGCAACATGTGGAAGGTGCAAAAAAAGTTTGTGGAAATAATTGTGGCTATGAAACTGTAATGCCACAGGATGAAGCTGAACCAGAAAATTGTGATTTGACTGGCGAGAGAAAACCAGAACCAAATGGAGAGGATATAACAGTTACATGTCCAAAATGCGAACACCCAGAGATTGTTCATACACACAATATAGTAAGTAATCGTGAGAAAAAGTCGACTTATGATCCAACGAACCATAATGTATTACAAACATGTGATGCTCTATATGACGATGGTACTTCATGTTCATATAGTAACGGACCTATTGAAGAGGCTCATAATTTAGTAGCAACAGGTGTAGAAAATACAGATGAAAATCCAGGAATGAGAGAAATGCACTGTGAGACAAATGAAAATGGCGTTGGTTGTGGTGAATTTGTATGGGTAGAAATGACAAATACGTATTCTGAGGAAAAAATAGAAGAAAAGACAGAAACTGAAACTGTTGAACAAACATCTGAAGAAGTATCAGAAGAAAGAGAAACTACGACAGTCGCAGATACCGAAGAAATGACACAAACTACTTCTGATGTCGTTGAAGAAGAACAAGAAAGTACAATTGATAGTACTGAGTCAAATGAAGCAGAAGAAATTGAAGAAACAGAGACTGCTATTGTAAATAAGGAAGAAGAAATAGTAGAAACAACTCCTGAGGTCATTGAGGAAGAGCAAGAAAGCATAGTTGATAACGAAAATCAAACTCAAGAAGCTTCAGAAGAAGTGATAGAAGAAGCTACAAAACAAATAATTGAAGAAGTAGCTCAAGAATTGTTTGCAAAAGGAATTGACAAACAAATGACACTTACATCACAAAAGATGCTTGCAAAAAAACCAGAAATCATGTATACTATATACAATGAATATGTGAAGAAAAAACGTAGAAATTACTGCTAGAACGCAAGTGGAGTGGTGAAGAATGAAAAAAAGGGAAAAGTGGTATAAATCATTTAGCACATGGTTAGTGATACTTGCTTGTATTATATTAGTACCTATCTTGTTGGCGAACATCTTTATTATCTTTCAATCAAAGACAAATAAGGATGTTGTTCCAAGTCTCTTTGGATACAAACCTTTCATAGTCCTATCTGGGTCTATGGAAGGTCAAATTCATAAGGGTGATTTGATTATCACAAAGACGGTGGATCCAACAACTTTAAAAATTGATGATATAATTGCTTTTAGAGATGCGGAAAATACAGTGACAACCCATAGAATTAGAGATATTATATCAAGCGATGGTACAACTAAGTTTATTACCAAAGGTGATGCAAATACAATACAAGATAAGAATCTAGTTGCTCTTGAGGATGTTGAAGGAATATACGTAATGCGTATTTCTGGATTTGGTTCTTTAATGAAAAGTTTAGCTGAGCCTACTACAATTTTGATAATTGCATTAGTAATTACTGTATTGTTTGTTTTAGGTTTCACTATTTCAACAAAGAAAGAAAAAGACTTAGAAAGAGAAGAATACTTAAAGTTTAAAATGATGAAAGAGTATCAAGAAAAAGAAAAAGAACGTCTTGAAAGAGAAGAATTGCTGAATTTAAGAAGAATGAAAGAACAACAAGAAAGAGAACAGGAACAGTCAAGAGAACAACAGATTTCCAGAGAAGAATTTTTGGAATTGCTACGTTCAAGAGAAGAAAAGAAAAAAAGAGAAAATAGCGATTTTGAAGATAGATTTAAGTTTTAATTTGGTAAATACTCCTTTTGGAGATTTACATAGATTTAGGAAGTTTACTTCCTCAAAATTATTCATCAAAATTATACACAGAAGGGTGGTGAGAATATGAAAAAGAAAATGGCAATCCTAGGAACTCTATTAGTTGCTGTAATCGGAACTGGATTTTCAGTAAGTGGAACTTATGCAAAATATATTTCAGAAGTTAGTCTTGAAAGCGAAGCCAGAGTTGCTAAATGGCAAATTGGTTTAGGCGATGGTATAAGTGAAACTTTAGATTTATTTCACAGTTCATACGATTTCGCTGCTAATGGAACAGTTGTAAAAGCTCTATCAAGAGACTTAACAAAGAAAGATGGAGAAGCTGCTAGTACAATGGACAATGTTATTGCTCCAGGAACTAAAGGTCAATACACTTTTGCTTTAGAAGGAATTCTTGAAACAGCTTATACAATTAATGTAGATACAACAGGTAGTGCAAATGGTGTTACAACAACATACCCAGTTACAGAAAACGTAGGTGGTGTTGATACAACAACAACTAAAACATATGACCCAGTTAAGTATTTCCTAAGTACAGATGCTAATTTAACTACAGACAATATCACTGGTTGGTATAGTTTCGATGACTTAGTTAAAGAACTTAACAAGTTATATAAAGAAGCTGATGGTACAACTTTAACAGTTCACGACCCAGCTGAAATGGCAGCTACAGACAACACATATACGATTTATTGGAAATGGGATTTTGAACAAGGAACTACTGACGAGGAGAAAAAACTATTCAATTCACTTGATACAAAATTAGGTAATGAAATAGCAAAAACTCCAACAAGTCATGTTGTTACATTAAAAATTAATATTACTGCAGAACAAGTTGGTGGTAATCACGCAGAGAAAACACCAGATGCAGTTACTCCAACACCAGGAGCTTAATGAATAATCAGGCTCACAGAATGATAGCACAATAAAATGGAAGTTATTTAACTTCCAAATAGGCCTATGAAATTTCATAGGCTTATTTGGAAACTAAATAGAAAGAGGAAGAACCATGGGAAATTATAATAAAAATGATAAAGAAAAAGATGATGGTAAAAAAATTATTATTTTAATTATATTTGCCATTATACTTCTTTTATTAATTACAAGTTGTAGTTGTTCATCTAAATTTTTTGGGAAACTTGGAAATTCATTGTCAGATAGTATAAATGGTTTGTTCAATAATAAGCAAGATGTAAAAGTTGATGATGATACCAATGATAAAGAAACCATTACCAATCAAGAATTACGTTTTGATACAGATGGCTTAATGATGTCTTTGAGCGATGTAGATGGAAGACTTAGTTTTTCTTACAGTAAAATCAATCCTAAAGGTTTTACGTGTGAAACTAGTGATGCCGATATTGCAACTTGTTATGTTAGTGGTGGGCATGTAGTTGTTATTCCTAAGAAAGTAGGAACCGTTCAGGTTACTTTAAAGACTACGGCAAATGGAAAAGTTTATGAGGCAACTGCACCAGTAACAATTACAGATCCTTTGGGTTATATTGATTTATCTGCTAACAGTGGAACGATGAATCTAAAGGAAACAAATCAAAAACTTGTTTCTTATAGTTTAGTTGATTTAGTGGGAAATGTTGTGGTAAGTTCTAGCGATGAGTCTGTTGCAACCGCTGAGGCAATAAATGGAAGTCTTATTATTACAGGCTATAAAAAAGGAACGGCAACAATTACTTTAACTGTCAGTCATAAGGATAGAGAATATAAAAATACCTATACAATCCATGTAGTTGATTATATTCCAAATAATAATAAACCAAGTGGAGGAAATCAAGGTTCTAATAGTAGTAATAATTACTTAAAAAATATTCAAGTGTTGAATGACAAATATCATTTGGATAAATCCTTTTCTAAGAATACTCTTGAGTATACAATTCGTGTTGCTTATAATGAAGAAAATTTAAGTTTAAAAGCGATAGCAGAATTAGAAACGAGTCGTATTAGCTATAAATTGAATGATAAGAGTATAACAGAAAAAGAGTTAAGACCATTAAAACTAAAAGAAGGAGCGAATATATTAGAAATTATCGTTACCTCAAAAGATGGAAAATCAAGAACATATACTGTTTTTATCCATAAACCAGTTCGAACAATTCACTTTGAATATAGTTCTTATAAAGTATATGAAGGTATTCCAAAAGATATGTATTATTTTATTGAGGAAGATGGGAAAAGAATTAATGAAGATATTAATTACTCACAAGTGAAGTCCTATTTAACAGGTGCTCAAAAGAATTCTTCTATAGAGTTCCATGATGGATATATTACTTTAACGGCTAAAGATGTTTCTATTCAGGAAGATACATTAAATATAGAGTATAATGGAAAGAAAGATACAACAAAAGTTATTTTTGATAAATATTTTGTATCAACAGATTCTTATAAATATGAAGGCAATTTTATAGGGAATTCTTTAGAAAAAGACTTTGTATTAAAGACAAACCTTTATATAGGAGAAATTCGTGTTGATGCATCTGGTAATCGAATGAGTATATGTTCTACTGATGGAAAGACATGTACAATACTTACTCTAGATAGTGAGGATGTCTCTTTGAAATATACGGGTGGAAATGTTGGACCAAGTTCTTTACCTTTCCAGATACAAGTGCATAAACCCGGAAATTATAAAATCCATGTATCTGGAATTGCCTATGATCGAGAAATTGCAAGTTTTGATATTGAAATAATAGCAAAAGAAATGCATTTAGTTGTTCTTGATTCAAATGGAGGCCGATTTAATGAAACAGATGATGGAGAAAAATACGAAATTCCAGTAGCGAATGGAGATCAGATTGATTTAACGAATTATGATGAACCATATAAACTATCTAGTATTGAAGATAATGTGTGTATACAGTGGAAATTCATAGGTTATAGTACTTCTATAGATGGAGAGGTTGTTTATAATCGTACGGATAAAAACATTATAGAAAATATAACTGGGAATTTAACTTTGTATGCTATTTATGAAAAAGTATTAGGCGATGAAGAAAAGGTTGACCCAGATACATTAGTGAAGGCAGTATGGGTTGAACATGCTAATTTATTCCATAACGAAGAGTATTTTAATAAATACCATGAAGATAAAGTAATTTATCCTGGTGCAAACGGTTCTAACGTGATAACGCTTACAAACGAAAGCAGTAAAAATATTCTTGTTACAGATATGACTTTAAAAGAACAGAATATATGCATTGCAAATAAAGAATGTCTAAATATGGGATATATTGTTCGCTACTCTAGAGATAGGGATGCAGATTATGCTTATGCATATGGACAACAAAATGAAAAATATTGGATTTTGAATAAGCATGAAGATACCATAGTAGAAGGAAACGATCATTTTACATCGAATATTAAGTTTAAAACACCAATTGAATTAGAGCCTAATGAAAAAGTAGAAGTTACTGTTTTCTGGAGATGGGAAGAAGTCGATGATAAATTAGATACTCTAATCGGAAACCATGCTGCTGAAAAACTTGTAGATACAACAATTAATGATATGTATAGACTATCAATAGGCTTCCATTTTGAAACAAAAGTTACATCTTGTCCAGAATAGGATGTAAAGAATGAAAATCGTAAAAAAAATACTTGCTATAACTCTTGCTACATTTTTAGGATTAATCCTTGTATGTAATATTTATCGATTTATTTGTACAAAAATTTTGAAAAAAGATATTGCTACAGTAGCTGGTTATGCAGCTTTAGAAGTCATTTCTGGTTCGATGGAGCCTACGCTTCATATAGGAGATATGATTATCATTAACACAAAGGCAAAAGACTATAAAAAAGGAGATATTATCACGTTTTATGATAAAAATGGTTCATTTGTAACCCATCGGATTGTTTCAATTAGTGATACTGAACTAATTACGAAAGGCGATAATAACAATACAAACGATGAACCAAATGTTCCTGAAAATATTATAGGAAAATATGTCTTTAAAATAGGTAAAGGGCAAAAAGTGATAGAAACATTACAGAAACCACTTTTTGTATTCCTGATCTTACTAGATGGATTATTCTTAAGTGTTTTTGCAAGTATTGATAAAAAGGGAAATTTGATCTTAGATGATGAAGAAAAGGAATATGAAGAATTTAGAGAATATTTAAATAGAAAAAAAGGGAAAAAGTAGGTGATTATAATGAAAGGATTATTACAGAGTAAAAGATTTAAGAAAAATTTAGGTAAATGGGTGTTTATGTATGTAATTTGCATGGGTATTTTTACCACTGTAATCACCTATTCAAAATACATTTCAAATATGTTGGATGATGATGACTCAGCAAGGGTTTCAAAATTCAATGTTGGGCTTAAATATTGTAAAGATGCTTTGTGTGAAGAAGAGGGAATTGATCCTTTTGATCCAGAAAGATATAAACCTTATGAGAAAATGACCTATTATTTTGCTTTAGATAAGAGTAGTCTTGAAGTACAGTCTGACTTACTATTAACATTGAAAACAGATAGACATTTTAAGATTAAGGAAGTCTATTTGGCAGCGGATACAGATATAGTTGTACCAAATGAAAGTCAAGTAAATAATGGAAAAGTGTTTACTATTCGTAATACAATTCAACCAGGTGATACAAAGTTATCCATTTATAAAGTTGTGATTGAATATGATGAAAATGTCGTTGATAAGGATGAAACTGGAAAGATAATCAATGGGATCATCAAAGATGATTCGGGATATCCAAAATACATATTTAATGAAAATACCGAATTTACCGTTTTAACTGTTGATTATACAGTAGAGCAAAGCAATACACAAAAGAAATAGTAAGGAGGTGTTTTAAATGAAGAAAGTGAGAAAATTTAAAACTAGTTTTCAACTCGGTATATTATTATTTATAGTTGCTTGTAGTTTTGGAATTATTGGAATTCCTAAAACCTATTCTAAGTTTGTTACTGATGGTGCATTAGTGTATAAGACGAAATTATATAATATGTATACAGAGTATAAAATGGAACCGATTGAAGCAACTATGGAAAGTGCGAAATTCCAATTTCGTTTTAAACCAAATAAAGCAATTGCTAGTGATGTAGTTGAATGGTATGATATTACGATTCCAGACGCTTGTACATTCGGACCTATTACAACAAATGCTTCTGTTTCAACTGTAAATAAGCAAACACGTAGAATTAAATATGCAGCAGGTGTTGATCGTAGTAAAACAAATGAAATAACAATGACATGTACTATCGATTCCAAAAAAGAATATGTCGAATTTGATGCGAAGATAAATGAAGTTCTTGATAAAGAAAATAGAAGAATTGCTTACATTAAATATAGTTATAAAGAAAAATATCCTGATTATTTAAAACGTGTTGAAATTGGAACAGAAAATCCAAAGGTAATTCCCAATTCAGAGAATATTTATGACATTTTTATGAAATGGATTACTGCATATGCGAAATCCGTAAATCGTGAAAGTGAAATTCTTGCTTATGTGAAAAATACATATCCAAATAAAGAAGCATTAGTAAATCCAAATAATTTCAATTCTTTATTAGGATTTAAGATTTCTTATGATAAGCAAAAAGATGAGTACACATTTACAATTCTTGATAATTTTGTGGGTTATTCTAGAATGTACTATGCTTCAATTCATTCAAAATTAAGTGGTAATGAAGTTCCATTATACTTCTCTACTACAAAAAGAAGTGTTCTTGATGAGGCTTTTAGAAAATATTTAGACTTATATATCTATCCAGGAAATAAAGCATCTGCTGATAAAATTTATAATTATGTTTCAACAAAACAAGGAATTTATTCAGTAATTTTCTATGGAAATAAGAATGTTGCTGGTTTACAGTTAGTAAGTCATAATGATAAAACTTTAGATACAGAACTTAAATTGACGAAAGACAAAATTATTGCAGGTGCGAATGAGCAGCAAGGAAAGCCACCTGAAATTGCATTCAATATAGATATGAGAATGGCAACGGATTTTGGAAATATTTTGACAGATAAGGGTTATGCATCAGGTACAACGTTAAGGAAAAATATTTATGATATGGTAAAACCTTCAATTATAAAGAACTGTACAGTAAAAGATAATGTATCTGTTACAACTCCACCAGAACCATTTACTGATTATTTTGCTCAAAAGAACGGAAATGAATATATTTTGATTAAGGTTTGGTCTGAAGGTATTGATTATAATTATGTTGATTTTGAAACAATATCTGTTCCAAGTGGAATGACAATATCTTTTGCGAATGTAGCTGATAATAAGCTAAAAGTGAGTATAGGACATACTACAAAAGATTCGGTTATGGATATGTTATCTTATCTTAATTCTTATTTTAAAACATCAATTAAAGAGAGTGATGTTACAGTTACATCAAATACGAGTAGTTCATACTCTATCGAGTATACCATTTCAAAATAATGTATAAGGATAGAATGTTTTAATGACTTGTATTCTTGATGAAATGATAATTGAATTTTGCAAAGAGAGCTAGAAATAGCTCTTTTTTGTTATTGGGAAGAAAAAGTAAATATTCAAAAGAACTAAAATTAAGTTATGTATGAAAGATATCAGAGAAGATTTGGAGTAAAGACACCATATGAAGTGAGAAGTGAAGCATTAGCTAATAAAACCCCAAATCAATATCCAATAGCTGAAAATAAAAGAATAATAAAGTATAAATTAGAACATTACACAGGCAGTTCAACCTTAACTGCATAAGAAAATGAAGTTGTCTATTTGACAACTTCATCATTAACAATTTTAATTATTTCACCTGTCTACTTGACTGGGG
>CAJTSN010000031.1 GCA_910578745.1 uncultured Bacilli bacterium | reverse complement strand
GATGATGGAGATTTTGCACATAGTATATTGTCACCAAAAAAAGATTCAAAAAAAAAGTAGGATTATTTCCTACTTAACATTCATTTAATCAAGAAAGAGAACGCCACAATAAGTATTGTTCAAATATTTTTCTATTAATAATAATACTTTAGTGATTGCGGATTTAGTCTTGTTCCCGTAAATGGTGGTCCACCCTTCCAAACTTCAAAGTGTAAGTGTGGTCCTGTTGCACTACCCGTTTGACCGACTAACCCTATCGTTTCCCCACGAGCTACGACATCTCCAACAAACTTATTTCTCTTTGACATATGTGCATATAAAGTATAATAACCATTATTATGATTTATAACAATATATTCCCCATATGACCAATGTCTTGCTGATACAATAACCGTTCCATTATTAGAAGCATATACAGGTGAGCCATATCCTGTACCTGATATGTCAAGTCCTGTATGGAATTCACGGCCTCCTCCAAATGGATTGGAACGCCATCCATAATAAGAAGTCAACCGATAACCACTTTTCGTCGGCCAGTACCAATTTCCAGTGATACCTACATTTGGAATAACCTTCTGTCCATATACAACAATTTCTGGAATCGCTGCTTTCAGTTCAATATTACTTTCTGGTTTCATATAAGCAACCGTTCCATTTATCGTTTTTACTTTTCGACTCACTCTTTCTACTCCATTTACACCCTTTTGTTTTACTTCTGTATATCCTTTTTGTAAATTTGAGTCATATTGGATATTGGTTGGATACTTCTTTGTTTGATCTTCTACAACAGAAGTCTCTACCACAACATTCACTTGTGGGAAAGTTTCACCAATCACAACTTCTTGTCCGGGGAACAATAGAGCATTTATAGAAGTAAATGAAGGATTTGAAATAAGAAACTCTTGCACACTAATCTTATTGTTAAATGCAACAGTTTCAATTGTATCTCCAACTTTGACTGTATAATTTTTTTGTTTTTCGACTGTACCAAATAGCAAATATTGCGCTAAAGACTGGGCATCTGTATAAATAGTTTCATTTACTGGAATCTTCACCGTTTTAATTGTTACATCATCATTTAAATAAATATTATCGATGTATGTACCTGTCGTAACAATTTTAGACTGTGTTTTTTCCATATAAGCCTTATATTCTTCTTCACCTACAAAAATCTCAATTATATTTTCTACTGCATCTTTGAATGTTTCTTCTTTGGTTGTATAAATTTTAATTGTTCTTTGTTTTTCTTCCAAATCACTGTTTTCTTTTTCTTCTGTAACCGTAGATACCAAAGTAAACTGGTATCCAGAAATCGTAAATGGTTTTCTATCAACGATTTTATTATAGATATCTTCAATAGAAGAAACATCTCCTGCATAAGTCAATATTTTTTCAACATCTAATCCATTAGGAGAATAGATCGTGTCAACTCCAAATTCTTCTTTATAATCTTCATTTTTTTCATTAATGTATTTTTCTAAAGCCTGCTTTGATTCAATAACACCTATTGCTTCTCCTTCTAAATAGACCTGATAGTATACTTTAGGTTCTGCAACAACACGATGACTTGTTTTAAAAAGACAAGTTCCTATAAACAAAACAAATAAAAGAAAAATACCAATTGCTTTTTTCATAACATCACCATATATCATATATGATTATAGCATATCACTCTCATCTAGTCAAACAACAAAAAAATAGACTGTTCAAGTCTATTTTGTAGATTTAACACGTTTATTTCCTGTTAAATAATATCCTTTTGATAACAAAGTTTGATCTGTTTTTGTATCGCGCCATTGTATATCTCCTGGAAGATAAGTTCTTGTTCTATAACGATAATAACGAACCTTTTGTCCTTGTATTATTCGAGTACATGTCTTATTATCTTCGTTAAAAGTATATTCACTAGATGGACAGGTATAAGTATATTTTGCAATCTTATCTTTTGTGTCAATATATCCTTTTACACATCTTCCTTCTACTAAATCATATCCACTTTCACAAGAATAACGAATGCTTACATCTGGGTGCAATTCTGTAATGACATCTTTTGTACATTTTTGACCATTTTGATTATAGCCACTTGGACAATACCAATTGCCATATGTTTTTGTTGGTGGTTTTTTGGTATCGGTCACCTTCACACATTTTGAAGTATTTACGACTTTATAATCTGAAGATGGACATTTATAAGAAACATCGGCCTGTGCTGCTTTACTCTTTTTCTCTGTAGTTGTTACATCATAAGTCCAGTAAGTAATGTATGCGCAACCTGTACAAGCAGAACGAGTATCCACTGAAACCAATTTATAATTTGAGCCACTTCTTTCTGATGTAAATGTCTGTCTTGTTATTGTTGTTACCGTTCTTGTACAAGATGTACCCTCAAGCACATACCCTTCCTCACAAGAGTATTTAATAATTTTTGCTGCATCAATCGTAGTTGTTGTCTGCTTATAACATATATCTCCTGAAATAATATAGCCTGATGGGCATGTATAAGTTACTTTTCTTTGTGCATCAACGGTTTTTCTATATCCCTTTTTACACATACCACCACTATATGTAAATCCTGATGGACAAGAATATCTTTTTGTTACTTTTGCCGTTACAATTTTTTCTGAAGCTTTTATACATTTAGACGAATCAGTAGCACTTTGTGTATATCCGCTTGGACATGTATAAGTCACTTTTTTAGTGGCAGAAACCGTTTCTTTTCTTTCACCTTCTATGCGTTCTTCAGACTCTACTTCTTTACTTGTTGAACTTGTTACTGCCTCTTTTGACCAATCAGACCATTTTGACCAATCAGACCACTTTCCATTTAATTTATACTCATATTGATAACGAATCGATGGTTTTGGATCTGGCTTTGGTACTGGAATAGGCTTTGGATCTGGTTTAGAATCTGGTGTAGGATTCTTTTGAGGTGTACTCGTTGGCGTTTTTGACTCACAAACAGTACCTTGGCAATAATCATAACATCCTAAGTGAACTAAAATATAATCTTCTTCTGAACCACATTTTAAGTTTACTTTTAAAACAAATTCTTCACTTTCTTTTGTTATTTCAACATATGATTTTTCCACATCGCATATATTTCCCTGTTCATCAAGTGGTGAAACAAGCAAATGTTCTTTTAGCATTTCCTCTAGGGTTAGTTTTACATAATCCCCTTTTTTTTCTGGTAAACGAGGAAGTGTAAAATAAGCAATAGAAGCTTCTTTCATTGTTGTAATATTTTGATTAAAAATAGCACTTGTCACTAATGTGGAAGTCTTATCTTGCTTCGTTGACTCCCCACTTCCTGCTAATAGTTCTGATTTTACATCATTTACATAATCTTTTGTTGGAAATAAGCACAGTAAGATAAAAACAAACAATGCTACAAACAAAAATTGAAAAATGACATTTCTAAATGAAAATCGATTTTCGTTGGTATACATAAATACCTCCCCCTTCTACAAAAATACACTCTGTAAAATATGTTGTATATTATATACATATTCCATTCTTTTGTCAATGATTAAGAATAGAATATGTATTTTATTTTTACTATATAAATTCCTATCTCTTATTCTTTAAAAGCCTAAAAGTAGAGAATTTGATTTGTTTTACAAAGAAAGGACTATAAACCTATAGTCTCTCTAATACTACTTATATATGATATATTTTGGCATATCCCTCATCAAACACAACAGGTTCTTGTGTGTAAGAAATGGCATTTAAAAGTTCTTCTCTTAAACTATATAATTGATAAATCTCCGCTTGTTGAGAAGATTGTTCAGAAACACTTGGCTCTTCAAATGAAATCGCTTCTTCAGAATATTCTTCAGCTAGATCTTGTTCAAATGAAATCTCTTCTTCAGAATATTCTTCGGTTGAATCTTGTTCAAATGAAATTTCCTCCTCATAATATTCTTCGGTTGAATCCTCTTCAAATGAAATCTCTTCCTCATATTCATCACTACCATCCGAAATTACATCTCCACCCTCATCAATAACTACATCTGTTGAATCTTGTTCAAATGAAATTTCTTCTGTTTTTTCGTTTCCTCCGCCTTCTGTTGTTTCTCTTTCTTTTGAACCTTCTGGAGTTGTATCTTCGGTTTTTGCTGAACTTGGATCCGGTTGAACAACTACAGTTGCCTCACTTGGTCCTGACTCTACCACTGTAACCGTTGAACCATCACCCAACTTAAATGTATCCCCTACATTCGTATTTTCTCTTAGTCCTGCATCCATCTCTTTATCTAATTCTGGTGTTTCTAAAACACTTGCAATGTTCTTGTTACTAGACGAAGATTTTGAAGTTGAACGGCTACTCTTTGTACTTGACTTTTTCGTTTTATTATCAATTGGTGTATCAAAATCATAATTATAATCTATGGAATTACAATTTTTAAATCCTAAGATACGAAGCAAAGAAGATTGATCTCGTAATTTGGCTTCTTTTGCATTGATAATATCTTGTGGAATTATATTATTATTTAAGTTAAGGCCTACAAAACCATCCATCATCCATGTATAGAAACGCATCGTTGTTCCTTGATTTTCGTAAGTCATTTCCTTGTTATTCTCATCCACATAGTGTCCATATTGATTAAAGTTTCTAACACCATTTTTTGGACCTGCAAAAATATAGTTGTAATAGCGATAGATTTCCCTTTTTTTCATAGCCTTATCACTTGTCTGCATCATCTCAATTGATTCTGTTAAAACAGCGACTTCATCTTGTAATGCCTCTTCTGTAACAAAATCTTTAAAAATACGAATGATTTCTCTAGATTCAGCATATTTTCCTTGACTATTTAATACAATGACACGATTTAATGCTGCATTTCGAAGACTATGTACATCTGCAGATAATCGAGATAGGTCCTCATCTTCTAATTCATACGTTTTAAACGCTTCACTATTTTCTGTCAAGCCAACATAATACTTTTTAATTAAATTTTCACGAGTAATCTTATCAAGTGCTAATGTATCATTTGCATTTTCATAGCTATTTGCTGCGTTTAAGTGAATATATAAAGATAATGCCTGTTCTGTTGTGATATTCATTCCATCATGCATATTAAATCGATCTCTTAGATTTCTTACTAAATCCATGATCTTTTCTTCTTTCGCATCCTGTGTTAAAATTTTTGACTTTGATGCCTCCGCTAATGAATTATTTACTTGTAATGCTACTGAAACGCTATTCGAAACTACATCTTCTAAACGTTTTTTTTGTAATTCTGTAGCACCAGCTGAACAAATATCCAAAACACCATCACTGACTTCTTTTACGCGTGCTACCATCTTTTTTGAATCTCTACTTTTTGCTTTTGCTGAGACAGCTGTACAAAGGGCTGCAACTACTGTACCTATCCCGAGTGCAAAAATGGCTGCTCTTTTCAAAGATAATTTTTTATTTGTTTTTTCCTTCTTTTTCTTTGCATCTTTGTGAAACCAATTTATATTTACAAAAAGATTCTTAATTCCTTTTTTCTTAGTTTCTTGTAAAGGTGAAGGGGAAAAGGCCTTGATATGTGCATCCAAATAATAAATATACTCTTCTAGCTCTCGCATTTTATCTTGTATGTCACTTCTATCTTCATAAGAAATTTGACTATTTGTAAGGTTATCCTCTAAATTCTTATATTCCTCTTCAAACTCACGTTTTATCTCTTGCTTTCTAGTAATTTCTGGCGTTTCTAACGCTTCTTGATACTTTTCTTCTATTTTTTCCATTAACTCATTTAATTCATTTGCATTCTCAGTTGGCGTATTCTCAAGATTAGCTAAATATAAATCAATTTCACCAACTTTTTCTTTAATCCATGTTCGTTCATTGTCATCTACTAATCCAGCCTGATATTCATCTAATTGATTTGCAATTTCCACCACTCGACTATAATCACTACTCATCATAGCTTCTTGGAACAAAGCTTCAACTTCTTCTTCCGTTAGAAACTTAAATCCCTCTTCTTGGATTTCAAAATTCATAGTGTCTAATCGTTTAGACATATCATCAACCATAGACTCAAGTTTTTCAAAAATGCCACTTTCTAAAGAATAACCGCCGTTTTTATATCGAAAATCGATTTCTTTAATACATGCATTAAAATAATTCAAAACTTCAGTAAGTCTATTCAAATTAGATGTCACCATAGCTTCTTGATACCAAGCATTCATCTCTTCTTCTGTTGGAAAATCACCTACTATAAACTTACTTTGAGCTGTCTTTCTAATTTCTTCTACGCGACTATCAAGATCTCTAATTATGTTAGTCATCAAATCAAGTCTATCTTTAGCAACTTCTTGTTGTTCTGAAGGAATTTCCCCAAGCATTAATTTTTCATATAAAGCTTGAGATTGCCTTGTCAACTCATTTGATACTTCGACCATTCTATCGCAATTGCCTGATTCGATGGCTTCTTGTTGTAAATCATACATTTTTTCCATAGTCATTTGATCTTTTTCCTCAGACAAAGGAGAAGGATCATCGATATATGAAACAGATTTTTCTTTCTCAATTTGACTATCAAGATTTTTACGATAAGTATGAAGGTTATCTATCATTTGATATAAATATCCTATTTCATCATTAGAAAAATCTTCTGCACGACTTAATTCTAGTAATTTTTCATACATATATTGAAATTGATTTTTTATATTCTCTTTACTTGACAAATCCCCTTTAATTGCTTCTTCGTACATTTTTTCTATAGTATCTAAATTAATACTATTTGCATCAATTTCCTTACTATTTTCTTCTGGATATTCTTCGCCTATTTCAAATGGTTCTACACCTTCATATGTATATTCTTCCATTGGCTGTTCTACTGAATCTAAAGTTTCTTCTTTCTCTGTTTCAAATGGTTTTACATTTTCTTCTGTATATTCTTCCATTGGCTGTTCTACTGAATCTAAAGTTTCTTCTTCCTCTGTTTCAAATGATTCTACATCTTCTTCTGTATATTCCTCAACTGGTTGTTCTACTCTATTTATACCTTCTTTTATAGTAGCTTCAATTAATTCATCATTTTGTTCCATATATACATTCATTTCTTTTTGTATTTTTTCTAAATGTCGTTCTATTTTTCGTAAAGCATCCTCTGATGTTTTATAAAAGAAATTATATAAATTTTTTCGTTCTGCATGAGGATTTGATTTTTCTTCTATTTGATGCATTCTACTAACAGCACCTTTAATTAAATCACTATTATGTATTATTATATCTATATTTTCAGAATTCAATGCATCCGTTACCAAACTTTCTACATGGTTGCAAAGTTTTACTATTGTGTGTTTCATAGTATATTCCCCCTCCTTTGAAATACGTGTCATATCTTAACATATTTCCCTACAATAGTCAAGCACGACAAACAAATTATTTCCTTATATTATTTATTTAAAATCCCCTTTTACTTTAACATTATTTTCTGTTCTTCTAATACATGAACAATTCGCTTTTTTAATGTTTCAAAATCAAAATTGGTTGCTTTTAACACTTCTTCTTTTGTTCCACTTGCTCCAAATGTATCAATACCTAGCATATGTCTTTTATCGGTTGCATACCTATCCCAACCATAAGTAGAACCTGCCTCTAATGTGAAAATAGCGTGTCCTTGTCCTAACACTTCTTTTTGATAAATCTCTGTTTGCTTATCAAATAAATTCATAGAAGGCATGCTTACCACTCGAATATCAAACTGATTTTCTTTATATAAAACATTCGCTAAAGAAATGGCTAAAGAAACTTCTGTCCCTGTTGCAATAATCGTTGCATCTAAACGTTGTACTTCCTTTTTTATAATGTATCCCCCTTTTTCAACAAAATGTTTATTACTTGTACTTAAAAGGGGAACCTCCGTTCGAGATAAGACTAAGATAGAGGGATGAATATTATCATTTAATATTGTATTCCAAGCACCAACAAGTTCATTGGCATCACATGGTCTGTAAGTAACTACATCAGGCATCGAACGAAAAGAGGCCAGTTGCTCAATCGGCTGATGCGTTGGACCATCTTGTCCTACCAAAATCGAATCATGTGAGAATATGTAAATGACAGGTAGATGCATAAGAGCTGACATTCTTATGGCTGGCTTTAGGTAATCTGAAAAACAAAAGAAAGTAGAAGCAAAGGTTCGAAAATGGGATAAAGCAAGTCCATTTGAAATGGCTCCCATTGCATGCTCTCGAATGCCATAGTGAATGTTCTTCCCTAAAAAATAGCTATGTGTTACATCCCCACCTTGTTGTAAATAGGCGTTTGTTGAACTTGCTACATCCGCTGCTCCTCCAATCAAATAAGGAATATAAGAAGAAAGTACATCCATAATTTTTTTATTGGTACTTCGTATTGCCTCGTGCAAACCTTCTTCAAAATGAAAATCATAATCCAGAAAATTACAACGAATACTTGGATTAAAAAGAAAAGCAATCTTTTTTAACGTTTCTTCATCACTCGCGCATTTTTTATAGGAATCGGCCCATTTCATATAAGCCGTATTGGTCCTCTGTGCAAGGCTTCTTCGAAAAGAACTGCATACATTTTCATCGACATAAAAGGATTTTAAAGGAATACCTAGGTTATATTTTAATTGTTTGATATCATCATCGGTTAAAAGTTTTCCATGCACTGCATTGGATCCTTCTAAATAAGAACCCTTTCCAATAATTGTTTTTACTTCAATAAGGGTCGGCTTTTTGTTTAGTTTTGCTCGAGAGATTGCTTTATCAATTAGACTTACTTGTGTTCCATCCTTGACAAATTCATAATCCCAACCCATACTTTTCGCACGTGCTTCCATCGATTCGTTAAAAACTCCATCCGTTACTCCATCTAAACTCACACCATTTGAATCGTATAATACAATTAAATTATCAAGATGGTGACTTCCGGCAAAGGACATAGCCTCATAGCTGATTCCCTCCATAAAATCTCCATCTCCACATAAAGCGTATACATAGTAGTCAATTAAAGTATACTCTCTTGTGTTCACCCGTTCCTTTAACATTTTTTCTCCTAAGGCAAGTCCAACAGCTGTGGCAATTCCTTGCCCTAAAGGACCCGTTGATGCTTCTACTCCGGGTGTAATAAAAACCTCAGGATGCCCAGGTACTTTTGATTGATAATGCCTAAAACGTTTTAAATCTTCTAAACTTAAATTGAAACCAGCCATATATAAAGTAGCATATAAAAGTGCAGAACCATGTCCAGCTGACAGAACAAAACGATCGCGATTCACCCAAGAAGTATCACTTGTACTCACTCGCATATGTTTTGCATATAGTGTATATAAAATTGGAGCGGCTCCCAAAACAATCCCGGGGTGTCCACTTCCCGCTTCTTGTATCATATCAATAGCCAACGTCTTAATGTTATTTATTATCTTCTCGTCCATATATTCTCCTATCTTTCTAATATTAAGTATACAGGAAAAAGAGGAAAAAAAAAAGAGTTTCCTAATAATTCATGAAGCAAATCACAACTCTTTTTTCTTTTATTTATCTTACCTAAAAGATTTACGACTCTGTTTTGCTCTCTTTCAATTCATTCCATTAAAAAAGAGTTTCAAAATTTCAAATGAACAAATGTTTGACAAAGAGAAAGGGGCGTGCTAAAATGAGAATAAGAGAAATCAAGGAGGTTTTATGGAAACATTAACAAAAAAACAAAATGAAATTTTAGATTTTATGAAACAATATATTGCAGAACATGGATTTCCACCTACGATTCGAGAAATTGGTTCTGCTTTGGGGGTCAATTCCCCTGCTACCATTCATGCTCATTTAAATAATTTAGAAAAAAAAGGAACGATTCGAAAAAATGGGTGCAAAAATAGAGCCATTGAATTACTTGTTACTAACGAATATTTAAATCCTTTAAATGAACAGACCGTAGAAATTCCTCTCCTTGGAAAAATCACAGCTGGTAGTCCTATCGAGGCTATTGAACAACCCGATGAGTTTTTAGCAGTTCCTTCCTATTTGATTCCCAAAAACAAAGAAGTTTTTAGTTTAAAAGTCGATGGAACAAGCATGATAAATGCTGGCATTTTAGATGGGGATATTGTCATTGTAGAACGTGTAAATACGGCTAGAAATGGACAAATGGTCGTTGCTATGACTGAGGAAAATGAAGTGACTTTAAAGACATTTTATAAAGAAAAAGATCACTTTCGTCTACAACCAGAAAATGATACAATGTCTCCAATTCTTTTAAATAATGTAACTATTTTAGGAAAAGCAATTGGTTTATACAGAAAAATCTAACGTATTTGTTAGATTTTTTATTGGAGAAAACTTCCCTTCTTCTTCGATAAAATAATCACAATTGTATCTTCTGTATAAGAAATTTCTACAAGAATGATTTTTGTAGAATCAACGTGTGATTTTTTTCCTAAATAAATCGATGTATTTTCTTTATCTTTTAAATCATAATCACGTAAGACTTCAAATTGTTCCATCTTAATTAAATAATTACTATAAGTTGTTAAGTTTTCTATCACATTTTCTTGTTTTTTATACACATACTTTTTTAAGTAAATCCCATTTTTGTTTTTCTTTTGATACGCAGAAACCCACTTTGTTTCCTTTAAAACCTTAGATAAAGAAGGAACATAATCTCCTTTTAATGTATAATCATCCACATACGTTGGAAGAACATACTTACACACTAAAAATCCTATAAATACCAAAAGAAATAAAATAGGAAGCACGATCCACATCTTCTTCATTTACTTTAACACATTTGTGAAATCAAAGTCCACATTTCCCTTTCCTGTTGTATTTGTTCTTTCATATTTGACATTCGTTGTTATTTTTGCAACCGTCTCTAATAAATCATAGCCATAAGTATTATCTTGTTTTTCAATTACGATTCCAAAGCAATTTGAGGAATCTCCAGCCTGTGTAACCGCAAGTAGATATTTTTTTTGTTTTTTGGTGGCTTCAAGGAGTAAAAAGACGCCATCTCCATAGTTTTGTTCTTTGACATCAGAAGCGGTATAGCCAAGGGACTGAAAGTAAGATTTTAAAGCGTTTTTTCTTTCTCTAGCACTTGCATAAGTCGATTCAATAATCTGTAAGGAACTAGACCATGTATTATCGCTTAAAGCAATATGAAGTACATTCGATGCCGTATCTTTACTATAGGTTAAATCGCCACTTAATGTATATATGTACCCATTAAAATCAACCTGATACGTAGCAAGCGTACTTTCACTTGGATTACTTTTCCGATCTTGAACATACATCTTTACAACCATATAAACGCCAAAAAGAACAAAAACAAGAAGAAGTGTACCTATTAAAATAGGAAGAAGAAATTTTAAACTGGTAACTGGTTTTTTCCCTTCTCCATAATTCTTATACTGATTACTCAAAGTCGCTTCTGAATCCTTTTCAACATAGGTGGGCATTTCCATCGAAGACATGCTTGTGACCGTTGAAGCTGGATCCACATATGCGGAAGTAGAGGCACTTGGCGCAATAGGCGTTGGTGTCGTTGGATTTCCACTCATAAGCGCAACGGGCATTCGGCACGCAGAACACATAATTTCCCCCTCTTTAATTGGGGTTCCACAATTCGGACAATTCATAAAACACCTCCTATTTTAATCGCTCTATCAATTTATTCTCGAATACAGATAAATCATTTGGACTCATAAATACAAAGACAGCTCCTTTGTGTTGACAGAGTACTTCGGATTCTTCCATGGTAATTAAATGCCCATTCGAAAGTTTTTCTACAAGACTTTCACTTTTAATATCTGGATAATCCTCTTGTTTCTCACGAGCAGGATGGATTTCTAAAAAGTAGGCTTCATCTACTTTACCAAATACCCGAGCAAAATCTTCCATAAATTCCTGTGTTCTTGAGAAAGTATGTGGTTGAAAAATAGTAATTACTTTTTTCCCCTCATACTTTTGTTTTACGGCATGAATCGTGGCACTCACCTCATTTGGATGATGGGCATAATCATCAATAATTATAGAATCTCCTACAATTGTTTCTGTAAACCTTCGCCTCGCACCTTTAAACGTTTTAAAGATTTTTTGAACTTCTTTCGCTTCTAACCTTTCATAAAAACAAACCGCAATACAAGAAAGAGCATCTAATAATTGATGTTTTCCATAGATAGGTAAATCAAAACAACCATAATAATTACCCTCCACCTCAACTTCAAAGCTGATTCCTGTCGTTTTATATTCAACATTGATTGCTCGAATATCATTGTCTTCCCCTAATCCATAAAAGAAAATCGGTTTTGTCACTTCTAAAGAATGCGTATAAGGATCATCTCCACAAGCTAAAATCAGTTTTTCTGCTTTATTCGCATATTCTCTATATGCATCAATCACATCATCCATATTTTTGAAATAATCCACATGATCCAAATCAATATTCGTAATAATGGCATAATAAGGCTTATACGATAAGAAATGTCTTCGATATTCACAAGATTCTAAAACAAAATAAGTATTTTCTAAAGCAGCGAAACCTGTTCCATCACCAATGAGGTAATTTGCCCCTACCGTATTTTTTAATATATGAGATAACATTGCCGTTGTTGTTGTCTTTCCATGACACCCAGCTACACAAACCGTTTTAAAACGTTCCGTCAGTTTCCCAACCATTTCATGATAGGAATAGATTTTTAAATTTTTTGCTTCAGCTTCTATGACCTCTGGATGATCTTCTCGAATGGATTCGCCTCTTATAATTTTCATTTTTTCTTGAATATTTTCTTTTTGATAAGGAAAGATAGGAATGTTTTTTTCAATTAAACCTTCCTCTGTAAAAAAATGTTTCTCTACATCACTTCCTTGTACCTCATAACCAAGTTCCTTCATAATTTGTGCGAGTGCACTCATACCAGAGCCTTTAATTCCAATAAAATGATACATAATAAACCTCCTATAAATAACCAATTACAACTGGTCCTAATACCAAAATCAAAATAAGAGGGATAATAAACAATACAGAAATAATACTTATTTTGTTGGGGATTTTATTAATTTGTCCCTTAATCTGTAAAATTTGCTTATCTCTTAAGAAATCAATTTGGTTATACATCGTATCTAGTATACTACTTCCAAAGACATTTGTCTGCGTAATATTTAAAATAATATTATTAATTGTTTCAGAAGGAATTCTTTTTTTCATATCTTCTAAAGCCTCTATTAAAGATTTTCCAAATTTGACTTCAAAAAGTGTTTTTTTAAATTCCTTTGCAATTTCAGAATCCACATTAAAAACAGCTACTTCCAAAGCATGTTCTAGATTTCTTTCGGATTCTAAAGTAAGTGTTAGAATTTCAAAGAAATGAAGGGCTTCATGATCAAGTTTTAAAATTCTTTTACGAATAGGAAGTTCGATTGTTAAAAGAGAAAAGACATAAAAAGAAAGAATGGCTAGAATAGGCGCTAAAATATAGCTCATATCCCCTCCTTTGTATAAGATAAATAAAAATACAAAAATAGCCGTAAACAGTCTTGTATGTAAATAAGTAATTGCATTTTTATAAAGAAAGGAAACTTTCTTTGGTTCCTTAAAAGAAAGACCGAGCATTTGCAATTTTTCTTCTGTCTTTTCAATGTCTTTTTTTCGATAAATAGTTGTTATTTTTCCATCTGACATACCATCACATCCTTACCTTCATAATCTTGGATACAAACCATATATATAAAATATATATAAAAAGCATGATACATAATAAAAGAAAGCCAATTCCAGTCGTATAAAATGGAGAAAAATAACCTGGGGACACTAGAGAAATAAACAAAATAAATAAAAGAGGAACGGCAAATAAAACGTAGACAATCAATTTTGAACTTCCTGTTAAAGAACGAAGTTCTAACTTTAACTTTTTCTTATTAAATAATGTTTTTTCAATAGAGGAAAACACCTTTATAATGTTTCCACCCGTCTTATTTAAAATAGATAGTGAAGCGGTTAAATAAGTCACTTCTTCTAATTGAACCCGTTTTGAAAAACGTTCAAATACTTCTTCAATTCCAAGTCCAAAAGAAATTTCCATATGCATCTTTTTAAATTCTAATCCAATAGGTCCTTCTAATTCTTTTGTTACAAGTTCAATAGCTTGTGTAATACTTCTTCCTGATTTAAAAGCATTATTCATAATAATGATGGCTTGCAGTAAATCATTTTCAATCGTATTTCGGTAAATTCTATAACGAATAAGATATAGAATATCTGGTAAGAAAAAGCCTACCAAAAAAGGAATGAATAGTTCATAGAAGCTCACAAAATGATAATGAAGTAGATTTCCAATTATGGATACGATTACGAGAGAAAAACCAGCTAAAATTTTAGCAGAAACAAAATCAATTTCTTGATGAAAGTGACTATAAAGAGGAATATATTTTTCATATTTTTTGGCATATTTTATAAGAAATACGGACTTATCAAAGGCTTTATTCATAAATAAAATGAGTTGATATATTCGTTCAGCAAATTGATCAAAAATGGATATTTTCTTATCTTTTAACGGTTCTATTGAATATGGAATGAATTTCTTTTCCATACGAATGCTCCGATAAAAACGTAAATAAGAAAGGAAGAGGAAAAGAAGAAAACAGGCAAGAATACCGAGCATGATGTTCAGTTCCATCTCTCTATTTTTCTCAATGCGAAGTAATAATTCTTTTTCTCCCACATTCCCTGCTTTATCGGTCACTGTACAAGTGAGTTTCTGTACTCCTAACTGTGTAAAATCAATCGAATCTAAATCACAAGATAAAGAAGCAAATAAATCGCCATCTTGTTTATCACGAACAGTGACATATTTTTTTAAAGTGGCAATATCAAAAGCTTCTCCTTTTTTTAAAGAAGAAATAGGAATGTAGGAATCTTTTTCTAAAATATAAGGCGAATCAACATCTAAAAGATAATGTCCACTTTCTTCCTTTTTTTCCGTTCCATCTTTAAAATGTAGTGACACTTGAATAGAATAATCGCCGGATTCCTCTAATAAAATAGTCGATGTCTTAGAATTTGCCACTTTCACTTCATCAAATAAGGCACCATCTTTATAAATTTTATAGGAGTAACTTGAAACCGTGTTTATCGGTTTATAAGTAATCGTAACTGTTTCATTTGTTAAAGATTTCTCATACAAACTAAAATGACTATTTTTCACTCTATCACTCCCTATCCATAAATATCAATTAAAGAATCAATACCTCTTTCACATATTTTTTTATACACCGAAGGCACTCGTCTAGCCATAACGAATTCTCCAATGACTTCCCCTTTATCCGTCAAACCTTTTTGTCTAAAAGAGAAAACCTCTCTAAGTTCAATCATTTCCTCTTTAAAGCCAACCACTTCAGATATTGAAGTAATTTTTCGTTTTCCATCGGCAAGTCTTTGGATTTGGACCACAATATCAATTGCATTTTCAATATATTCACGTAGAGCTTTCACAGGAATTTCCATTCCAGCCATTAAGATCATGGTTTCTAGTCGATTTAAAGCGTCTACTGGACTATTGGCATGCATGGTTGTTATAGAACCATTATGTCCTGTATTCATAGCCTGCAACATATCAAAAGCTTCTTTTCCACGAACCTCTCCTACAATAATACGATCTGGTCGCATACGAAGAGAATTGATGACTAAATCCCGAACGGTGATTTCTCCTTGACCTTCATAATTCGTAAGACGAGTTTCTAAAGAAATGACATGTTCTTGTTCTAATTTTAATTCAGCCGCATCTTCAATGGTAATGATACGTTCTTCCTTTCCAATAAAAGAAGATAAAACGTTTAAAAGTGTCGTTTTTCCTCCGCCCGTTCCTCCACAAATAATGATATTCAATTTGGCTTGCACACAAGCTTCTAAAAAACGAGCCATATAAGGAGTGAGTGTTCCATTTCTTAAAAAATCATCAATATTCGCTAGTTCTGGTTTAAATTTACGAATCGTTAAAACAGGGCCTCGTAGAGAAAGCGGTGGAATGACTGCGTTAAGTCTAGAACCATCTATTAATCTAGCGTCTACCATAGGGGTTGCTGTATCTATTGTTCTTCCAAGTGGTTGTATCATACGTTGAATTGTTCGAATGATATGATCATGATTAATAAAGGAAACAGAATCATCTTTTACGACACGTCCATTTAATTCAATATAAATTTCATCAGTATCATTTACCATAATTTCTGTAATATCAGGGTCTTTTAAAAGTTCAGAGATAGGGCCATATCCATGAATTTCATTATCAATCAAGTTATATAAATAAGTTCTTTCCGTATCCGATAAATCATAACCTTCAATTGTAAAATCAATTTGTTTTTTAACAAATTCATTCATATTTTCTTCTACATGTATATCGTGATCAATCAAATTTTGAATAATCTTACTTCTAAGTTCATCTAATAATACTTTATTGGTAAATGCTTCATAATCTTTTACATCACTAATCTCCGACGTATCTAATTTAATTTCAAATTCTTCAGTCAACTTTCTTGCCATAGCACACCTTCTACTCTTCTATTAAAAGGAAATTTACCATTTTATTAATCACTAAAATTTCCTTTTTAAAGCGCGTTCTAATTTTCGCATCTAAAATCATAATTTTCCCATTTAAGACATATTCATCTATATTTTTCACTGTAAAAGAGGAAGGAAGAACATATTCAATTTCTTTTGCAAGCATATGTTTTACATCATAGTTTGTAAGAGGGCCTTTCGTTTTCCTCGTCGCTTCATTTAATACAATGTGGTAATTCTCTTTTTCAATATCACCAAAGATAGAGACGATTGTTTTCATATTTTTTATTTGAATGGGATCTTTTTCAATCACATAAAATATTTCATCACTATTATCAAGTACCATAAGATTAATACTATCCATTGTATGATTTGTATCAATAATGATGAAATCATATCTTGTCTTTAGTTTAGACAAGACAATTTGAATATATTTGTTTGTTATTTTGCTTGCAAGTCGTGGGTCTTTTGGAGCTGGTAAAACAGAAATGTATTCATCATATTTACTCACATAATCTACCTCAGAAGTATAGCGATTGTTTTTAAGATCATCAATTAATGTAAATAAGTTTCTATCTGCATCTGAGCCTGTATGCATGGCTAAAGCGCTTTCATATAAATCTAAGTCAAGAAGAAGAACACTCTTTTTTTGAAGAGAAAGCTCGCCAGCTAAAGATAACGCTAAAGTCGTTTTCCCACTTCCTCCTTTTACAGATGTAATGGTTACAATTTTTGCTTGTCTAAGAGCCATATATTTTCCCCTTTCTAACGATATTTCATTCTTTTTTCTATGGTATAGTTATAACGTTTTTTTAAAATTCCTTTAAAGAGTCCTTTTAATTCTATAGTGAAACGTATTTCGAAATATTCTTTTTCTTTTATGGTTTGTAAAGTATTTATTCCATCTATATTTTTATTTAAAAGGTTTGTCACTTCTTCTTCCAAAGTGTCACTATTTTTATTTTTACTTGCATAGATAAGTGCATCATGAGCCGCATTGGTTATTCTTCTTTTTTGAATACTAAGAAAACCAAAATCTAATAAAAAAGCAATAACGAGAAACAAGAAAGGAAGTAATAAAAGAAAAGCAACTAAGGTTTGTCCTTTGTTATTCATAAAGATATACCATTCTTTCTGTTTCAATCTTATAGTTGTTTCCTAGTTTCTGTTTAAGGATTGGTGTATGAATGGTTTGATGCATCGAAACTGTAATCGTTGCATATTCTTGATTTTCTTCTATACGAACTATAATTTTTTTGTTTTCGCCATATTGATTTACTTGTTCAATTTTCCCTTCTTCATATAAACGAACAACTTGATCCAAGTGATCTTCTAACTTATATTTGGAAAGTTGTATCGTAGCTACATCTATAAAAGCCATTACTACAAATAAAAGAATGGGCAAAATCAAAATAAACTCCACTAACGCTTGTCCCTTATTATTTCTCATATCATCTAGCTTCCTATCTATTACCTATTATATCAAAAATATAATTTAGAAACAATAAAAATTCCTTAGATTTTTTCTAAGGAAAATTTTTATCTTTTTTATAGATACTTCATATAAAGTGTGGTTTTCTATAATCCAACGGTGTATGAGGAATTTAAAGTTCCATCTTCTCTTGTAATTTTTGAGTTTGAATAAAGCATATCCGTTTTCCTACCTCTGTATCCCATACATTTCTGCTTCAAGAGAGATTCCCATCATTTTCAACGAAGCATACTCCAAAAGAACCTCCGCTTATATAAGAAATCATTACTAACTTATCTAACGAGAAACTACCCAATGGTCATCATTTAGACTCTCCCCATCCACTCTTGCTTGCAGTGTGTCAATAACTTTCTTTAACAAATCTATATTCCCCCCACCTAAAGTTTCAACATCAACATCTACTAAATTTTCTGTAGTCATTCCATCATACCCTTATGTCTAGAACCTACCGTATAATCACTATCTTCCTATTGTTTGGCTATTTCTTCAATACTACAATGGAATTTTTAAATTCCTCAAGTTGAGTTTTTCTCTTTTCTTAATTTTCTTCTTAGATTTCTATTCATTACTACATATCGCATTTTTATCATGTAGTAATTATATCAAAAACTCTTTACAAAAAATTTTACTCTTTTTTTCTGTCATACATCAAAAAAAAGTGACTTCTCATCACTTTCTCTATTCATAAGCTAAGACTCCACTCAAATAGAATTCATCTGCACGTGTCTGTAAATGAGACATATTCCCTCCAGCATCACCTTCTTTATCAACAGAAACATTGAAATATAATTTACTGCCTTCTACAGTACAACTTGTATATGTATCTCTATACGCTGTAGTAGAATTACTGTTTGACATATAGACATCGTTAGGTAACGTTGTAGTGTACCATATTCTATTTCCACTATAATTATAAGCAAAGTCAGCATCCCATCGATTTTCCTTATCTGTATAAAAATTTCCTGTTAAAATAACATTACAACTAATCATCTTTTTTGGAGTAAATCCTAAGTCAAAATAGAATCTTGCCGATTGATTTACTGAAGCAAAATACTTCCATTCTCCATTTTTAAACGTTGTATAAGATGCTTCTACAGTCATTTTTTTCCTTGAAAATTCATATGTTTTTCCCTTAATTCCCGTTCCTGTTATCTTACTTCCATTTACATAGGCTGTTTTTCCACTTGAAATATCTGCTGCGGTTGCGGTTGCATCACTTGTATCAACCCCTGTTGTCCCTGTTCCTGTAATCCCTAATACAGTTTGTCCTTTTAATAACTTCCCTGCCGTTAAACCGCTCGCA
>CAJTSN010000030.1:14270-20035 GCA_910578745.1 uncultured Bacilli bacterium | reverse complement strand
AAATTATGGCCTTTATGCCCAAACTGTCCACCAACTTTTTTGCTTGTTTTAACACGATAATTATATAAGTTAGCACCTGTTTTCTTTTTCGGAGTTACTATATTTGTAGACGATGGTTTAGAAGAATTATTACTATTTTTATTATTTTTATTTTTTAATCTTTCAATTTCTTCTAATAATAGTTCAATTTTCTTATTTTTTTCTTGGATAGTTTTTTCTAATTTATCTATCGTTAAATTTAGATTATATATGGTTAGTGATTGCTCTTTATTTTCCTTTAAAAGCTTATCTAATTTTTGATTTAGCTTTTCAAATTCATTAAAAAGGCTTGCTTCATAATCTCTTTGTCTTCCCATTTTATCACTATCCTTATATTTATATTTTCTCATATATTTTAATAAAAAGCAGCATCTTTTAATACCACTTTTTATTTTTACGTCTGAATAGTTACCTTTTTATACCACTCTATAAATTGTTCTTTAGCCGAAATATGTCCATCTTTTCGATTTATTCTTTCTTCATCTGTCATTTCTGCTAAGGTTTTAACACTATCTTTAGGTTGAAATACATACCATAAGGAAGAACGCATGGCTTTATTTTCTTTTCCTCTTTTTTCGTAGGTTATGGTTCCCTCATCTCTTCCATAGAAACAATAAAATTTTTCTCCATCATAAAAGGTTAAGCAATCTAAGAATTGACAACTTCTATCTTTGACATCTTTTAAAGTATTTAATAATCCATCTATATCCTCGGCTATTCCACTTCTCCTTACAAAAGCACCAGGGTATCCAGGATTATTAGGGTAATTATGAATGTTAAACCCTGAATCAATTACAAAACATGGTTTACCTAAAACTTGATAAGCTTGTAATACTTTACTTCTTGAAACAATTTCTATATCATTCACTTCTGGTTCTTGAAAATCCATATTTATAATTTCAATAGGTATTTGCTCCCTATTAAATCTTTCTTCAATTTCAAATCTTTTCTTCATATTTCCTGTTACGAATGTTAATCTTTCCATACTACATCTCTCCTTTAAAATTATACATTTTTTTAACAAGTCTTGGGTTATATTCTGGCATTGTTAAATCAATATTTTTATCATCAGCAATCTTTTTAGATAAAAAATACATTTGAAGCATTAAATAGTATTCTTTCCAAAATATATTCTCATCTAAATCTTCTGTATTAAATATAGTCAAATTAGGATACTCATCATTTATAGAATGAATAAGTAAATTATCTAAATCTTTTAATTCATGCGTTAAATAAATGATACAACTCTTTGAATACTTAAATAATAAATTACTTCTTCCATGACAGTAAGAACCTTTATCATGAATTACTGGAGCACAAAGACCAACTTCAGCTAAATTCGATTCTAAAACACTACTCGATGTCTTAGTTTCATATCCACTCATTATTTGAATTAAAGATGTATCCTTAAAATTAAGCTGTAATCTATCTATTTTATTTGCACTTTTAATTAGCAATTCTTTTATCTTACCGTTTTTTTTTTGATTTCATTAGATCCTAATTCCAAATTTAATGATGTCGTTGAGTCAAGCATTAATGCAATTGGCCCTAAACTCGTTGCCAAAGAGATAAAACTTTTTTCTCTCTCATAGAGTTCATTTTCCCAAGAAATCACTTTATAATTTGTATCATTTTTCTTCTCACAAACTAGATATTTTTTCCCTTTAAAACTTGTAAGTGCTTCCTCTATACCATTTGTATTTCCACTCGCTGAAATGGCAATCAAATTAGAGAAACTATCTCTATTTTCCTTATAAAAATAATCCCTTGGTTCAATTACTTCACAAATAATTCCAGTAAAACCTAATCTTTCTATAATAAGTTGTAAATAATAGGCAATCACTTTAGAGCCACCTGTTGCCATAATTAAAGTCGGTTTATTTTCAATAGTTAGTTCGTATAGCATTTCTCTAACATTATTGAATTTTCCTAGAAATGGATCATTTATTGCCATTATTCTTTCTTCTAACTTAGAAAAATTTATTTTTGCTGGTTCAGTATGTTTATGTTCAATCATTATAAAAACTCTCCTTTTGCTAATTCCATTTTAACAAAAGAAGAGGTAATATATCTGTCAGTTATAAAAACTTTCTAATAACTCTATCGTTTTCATTCTATTAATATAAAAATGTCTTATTTCTTCCTTGAATTCACAATAGGCAGCCACTCCCCACTCTGACCCTAGTAAAATCAAATCATAAGGGTGAATGATTCTTTTTGATATGTTTTTTGTATCTTTAGAATAATACTTTATAAGACATTTTCTCTTTTCTTTAATTGCTCTATTCATTAAATTAAAGAAATCTTTATTTTTCACATCAATTTCATTGGGTGTTATAAATCTTTTAGGAACATTTATATTTTGATTTAACACATACCCGCCATAAGGACCTTTCACTGTATCGATGTAAATACCTGCTTTTTCTATTTCATCTTTGTATACTCGAACCATTCTTGGAGAAACTTCCAACTTTTTGGATAATTCAGCTATACTATACTTTTTCCCAGAACTCAAATATTCAATCATTGTTAATACATTACTAATTTTAGACATAGCACACCTCCTAAATTTTAAATGATAACTTGTTTAGAATCGATTTTTCTGTATTAAAAAGAAAATTTTTATTATCTTATCACAGGAAATAGTTCTTTTAAACCGTTTTGTCTATTTTTATTCTTAATTTCAGAATGTTTTGTTTATCTATTGTTCGTGTCAATTCAATTAAAAAAAGTTCCTTTCCTTTTAAATAACAATAAACAAGTATGTATTAAATGACAAAAAGTAAATAAAATAATCAAAAAAAGCCCTTACAGGCCTTATTTTCTAATGGTGTCCCAGAAGGGATTCGAACCCCTGACCCACGCCTTAGAAGGGCGTTGCTCTATCCAGCTGAGCTACTGAGACATTGTGCTCTTTCTAGAACACAATCATTATAACGTATTTAAAATACTTATTCAAGAGTTTTTATGACACTTTTATAAATTTGTGAATCACCTAATTGGAAAACGACCTCTTTTACATCATAATTATCACGTACAGATAAACTAATAGAATAAATAACTTCTTCTAAAATATTTCTTGTATCCATATCACTAAAAATATATTCATTAAATACTAAAAATAGTGTATCGACTTCCTCCTGAGTCGCAAGTAGTTTCGCATTACTATTTAGAAAGCTCATTAAATTCGTAGATGTTAAAGGACTACTGGATAACTGTTCTATAATTATTTTTATTTTCTCACGAGAATCATTCATATATTTTGTAACTGGTACATAATAATAATCTTCATTATACTTACTTACATAATAAACGGTAACCGCATCAATCTCCTTATAACTATCCATCATATACTCTTTATTAATACCATAGCTTCTATCTAGCGTAGCTGGTAAATTTTTTTTACTATGTGGAAGTTTTGTTAAAATCTCATCTTGCACATAAAGAATAATTTTTTCTACACCTTCGATTTCCATCAGTGTATAGATAATAGCTTCAATCATTTTCTCTTCTTCTTTTTCCGAAATATTCAATATTTCTTTTGAAAAATTAATTTTTAAAACAGAATCTTTATAGTCAATACCGATAATCTTTGTATCACTTGGAATCATATTTTTAAATCCGCTGGGTAATTTTGCCTCGCCTTCGCCCTCTTTAATTAGCATTTCTATTAGCTGTTTTGCCTTCTTTTTAACATCTTTCTCCTCTTCTACTTTTATTTTGGTTCTTGCCACCATTTGGTATTGATCAATTAAGTAAATCACTTCTTCATGATAATTAGAAACATATTTTAGGCTTTGTACATACTCATATTCATTATCTGGTAAGACATTCATTAGAAAACAGGAAAACAAAACAGCAGTTGTCATAATAATTTTTCTAAAAACTCTTTTCTTCAGCATAAAACACCTCTAGTTAATTGTATGAAAAAAATCGCCGAACATGCGATTTTCTAAAAAGAAAGTTCACCAAGTTTTAAAAGTTCTACAACAGCACTTGCTCTTCCTTTAACACCAAGCTTTTGCATAGCATTTGAAATATGATTTCTTACTGTTTTTTCACTAATCTTTAATTCCTTAGCAATCTCTTTTGTCGTCTTATTCAAAATCAATAATTCAAATACCTCTTTTTCTCTTTTAGTAAGTACACTTTTATTCAAGATTTTCCCTCACTTCCTAAGTTGGGTGGTTTATATTCATTCATAGTATTTTATGAAGAAGAACCCATATCAGTGAATACATTAGCCTAAAATAGAAAAGAAATAAAAGGACTATATACTTTTTGGATTGTTTCCATCCATCAAAAAAAAAGGCAATTAGCCTTTAAACTGTACAGTGATGTATTTTTTTTCATTAAATTCCTCTTGTAATAAACGCATAATGGAATTCGCCAAAGATGTACTATGTTCACTAGAATCAACAATTACTTTAATTTGGTCTTCTTTAATTTTAATAAAAGCTTTAATCTTTAACTTTTCTTCTACTAATTTTTCTAATTCTGTTTCCTTTGCTTTATTAATGTTTAATTCCTTCATTTTGTCAAAAGCTTGATTTTTGTCATCTGCACTTTTTGTAGCATCATTTAAAATCAGTTTTAAAGAATCCAACTCTTTCATCAAATCTTCATCCGCTTGTACACGAAGGGCCTGTAAGACTTCACTTTTCTCTACATCAACCGTCTTATTATCTGGCTCGTTAGCTATACCACCTGTTAACAGAAGTTCCGATGGCATGGTAATATAGTACACACTTAACACTAAAATTAAACTAAATAAAGTAAGAAACCACAAATTTTTTTTATTAATCACTCTTAATCCCTCCTGGTCTTCTCTATTAAAAAATATGCTGGAAGGAAGTATTTATTCCTATATTTAAACAAGTTAAAAACATAATCTTTATATAGTAAAAAAGAATAACCTTCATTGATAGAAAAGATTATTCTTAATTTGAACCATTTAAGAATGGATTTTAGGCTACATGTTGTGAAATCCACTCAAAGTATTTTTTTCGCTTTAAAATAGATAGTTTATATTTATCCCCATTTTTCATAGTAATCAAAATACCAAATGGAAAGAAAGGTGGAGTAGTACATGTCTTAACTGTAGCAATATCCTTCATTTCAATTTCCCAACTTACACTTCCTGTGCCAACTAACCCCGTAGCTAAAAAAGCAACACGCTTATCCGTAAAATGATATTTTCCTGAGACCTGTCTTCCAATCGTTTGATTTGGCATTTTCCAACAATCGCCTGTAACATTTCCAGCAAATAGCTGTTCATTTTCTTTTAATTCGAATCCTTTTTTTCCCATATTTCTTTATTCATCCTCCCTAACTATAACAAATTATAGCATACAACCTAAACGCATTCAACCATTATCTAATATAAGATTATAAAATTTAGAAATAGAAAGGTTTGTTTGAAAATGCATTAGAATTGTTGCAGAATTAAACTAAAGAAAGTAATCATATAAAAAAACACAAAAAATGCTCTAAAATCAGAACAATTTTTGCGATTTCTGTAATGTTTTTTAAATTATAAAATCTTTTAGTTGATAATTCACATGTTTTATTGATTCGCTATTACTAAAAATCAATAAATGAATTCTTTTTCATTGCTCGATAGAGAATTCATCTTTCATTTCTTTTTTCATTCAGCCATTTTCAAACAAATTTTGAATTTCTTAGTGACCACTGTCTGCTAAAAAATGAAAGAGTCTATCAAATTC
>CAJTSN010000030.1:13363-14224 GCA_910578745.1 uncultured Bacilli bacterium | reverse complement strand
ATCTTTAAATAACTTAAAATTATATGTAATACCTTTATCAAAGGCTATAAATACAATTTTCTTTCTTCTTTCTTCTATTATAATCTGAATTTTGGTTGTATGTTTTTCAGAATAGTATTCTTTTTGTTTTTCATTTTCTTTTGATTTTTCTACTGAAAATTCCACAATAAAAAACTACACTTTTTGATTGTTTAATTCCTTAAAGATGACATTTAAAGAGAAGTACAACAACTCTTTAGGCAAGAGAAATAGTCAGTAATAGTTTATTAACTGACTATGGTATATCATATTTTACCATTATTGATCTAAAATTTCATTTTCATACAATTTTTTATACATCTTGTTATTAGATAATAATTCTTTGTGTGTTCCTACATCACTTATCTTACCGTCTTCTACAAGCATAATTCTATCAGAATTTATAACAGTGGATAATCTATGTGCAATTATTAATATAGTATATTTGTCTTTCATATTATTTATTGCTTGTTGAATATATCCTTGTGTTTCATTATCTAAAGCGGATGTTGCTTCATCAAAAAGAATTATTTTTGTATTTTGTATAAAAGCACGAGCAATGGCTAATCGTTGCCTTTGCCCGCCAGATAAAGTTACGCCACCTTCTCCAACGATTGTATTATATCCCTCTGGCAGATTATTAATAAACTCATCTAAGCAAGCCAATTTACAAGCCTTAGCAATTTCTTGATCTGTTATATCTTTCTTAACTAATTTAAAGTTATCCTTTATACTCATATTAAAAATGTATGGATTTTGACTAATGATGGTAATATTATTTCTTATTGAACTTTCATCTAAAGTTTTAATGTCTTTACCATCTATCAAAATGCTTCCTGAATT
>CAJTSN010000030.1:0-13353 GCA_910578745.1 uncultured Bacilli bacterium | reverse complement strand
AATTTATATCATATAATTTGCATAAAAGAGAAAATATAGTTGTTTTTCCCACGCCACTTTTACCTACAAAAGCCACAGTCTCATTTGTATTCACCTTGAAACTCATTCCTTTTAAAACCTCATTATTACCATATCCAAAATGAACATTTTTAAATTCAAAATTTCCTTTAATCTTTTCTATGTGTTCAGTACCAAAGACTTCTTTGTTAAATTCCTTATTATCTAAAATAGAAAAAACACGATTACATGATAAATTAAATCCTTTTATTTCCTGTAACAAACTTCCAACATTTTTCATTAAATTGCTAAACACTCGAGAACGATAATTATATAACACTAGTGCTGAGGCCATTGTTAGATAATTATTTGTCATAAGGTATATGAATAAAAAAATTAGTATAATCTCACATAAATCATAAGCACCATCAATAATACAATTATAATTGATTTCTACATTACGTAAAGCAAACTGGCTATTTGTTAAGTCATCTATATTTTCTTCAATTTTTTCAATAAATGATTCTTTTGCATAAAGCATCTTTATATCTCTAATTCCTCGTACCAATTCCCCAACTAGACTATTTGTTTTCTCTCTTTGTTTACGATACTTCTTATCTTCTTCATTCATTTTCCGTACTTTTAATAAATGTAACATTGTTAACAACACAGAGCATATTAGAAAATAACAAAAAACAATCTTATTTACAATAAAAATTGCTACATAAATCCCTATATCTGTTAATATCCCAGTTAAATAACCCATTCCTCTAGTAAATATCCTAGACATTTCATCAGTATCATTACTAATTCTTTGAATGAAAGTTCCGCTTCCTTCTTTATCAATAGAAGTTAATTCAATTTTTAGTATTTCACGAGATGCATCAATTTGTATGTCTTTAGTAGTCCCTCGAAAAAACACTTGAGTATTTTTTCTTAAAGCAACAGTTGTAAAATCACATAAAAATGACATTCCAAAGCAAATAAGTGCTGCAATTAAAAGTTCCATATATAATGAAGATGATAAAGCTACTAATTGTCTAGCTGTAACAATAGGATAGATGATATTTATAGCAATATTTGAAATAGATATTATGGTAAAAATGATTAAATTTTTTTTATATTTCTTTCCATATTTATAGACTCTTTTTAAATTACTAATAGTTTCTTTCATCATTACCACCATCTAAATTATACATTATTTTTAACCTTTATAATAGTGATATATTATAGAATTTCCATAAATTCAAAAAAAAAGTTAAATACATCAGAAAAAAATAGTAATGGTCAACTTAGTCCTTCAAACATCAAACTACTTTCCAGCAAACAAAAAAGATTAATTGAGATTAACCTTTATTTATTGAAAGTCGAAATAGTTCGACTAATTTCCCTATGGTGGAGAATAAGGGATTCGAACCCTTGACCTCCACGGTGCAAACGTGGCGCTCTAGCCAGCTGAGCTAATTCCCCATAACTTTGAACAAGATAAATATATCATATTTATCTTATTTCTGTCAACCATTTTAATGTACATTTTAGAACATTTTTCAATAAAAAGATTCCTATTTTGTCACTCACCTCGAATGCATCAAAAAAAGCATTCTATTAATTGCATTCTCTGCTCGATATATTCCTCTAGAAAATGTTCACGTTCGTATAAATAAACCTCCACTGTATCTCTTTTACTTCGAATGCACATTTCATGGGACTTGATAGGATTTTTCAACATATTTTTAGCCTTATCATAGTAATATCTTAAAAATTTGATAGTATTATCAGACACATTTTTCTTTACAAATATATCCGCCTCATTGTCCAATTTACCGCTAAGCCTGTATCCTCTTTTTCCAAATTTAAACTTTGTAACTGCTTAGAGCCTTTAGAAAAAACTAAGACATCTGTGTGTAATAGGAATGAATCCAAAATCATCCCTAGAAAAAATACAACTATAGCTATTAATAAAAATTTAAATTTTCAATCAACTTTTGTGACTCGTTTTTCATTCAATCATCTCTCTATAAACTTTACCTTTATAAACCAAAAAACAGCATAATGCTGTCCTGAATTATTGTTACTGTTTATAATGCACACTACATGTATAGTTATTTGTTTCTAAATAAGTTGTCAATTCCTCATAAGAAGTTGGATAATCCACCTTTGTTCCCGTTTTAATATTAATTCCTTTGGTCGTAATAATGGTGTAATTTATATTATCCTTTGCTACTTTTACAGTATAGTCTGGATCATTATTATCTTTTAAAACACTTTTTAAAGCATTTTCATAATCCACCTTTTTCGTGTAAGTTTCTGTTTGTCTTGTATAAATTCGAGTTACCATCTTATTATCCAAATAAAAAGTAGCCTCAATATTTGAACGAAGCAAATTACTATTTGATCCAAATGTGCACACATACTTATCCACGAATCTTTTTTGATCAGGTACTTCTTCCTCTTCATTGTATAATTTTCGTCCCGTGAGTTTACTGTCAATTACAGGTAAAAAGTAAACAATCAAACCTAAAAATCCTGCTCCAACAATAAAAAGAATAATATCTTTCTTTGACATTCTATCACCAATTCCATTTCCTATTATCTCTATTGTAATACAATATTAGTATTTATGCAATGCTAGTAACTTACTAATCGATATAAATTAAAAGAGGGAGGATTAAAGAGTCTAAATCCGTACGTAGTCGTTCCAATTCCACTTGTAACATAAAAATCAGAATTCCCTATCTTAGAATAATCTTGATGATACTTTTTGGCATATTTTGGATAGACAATTCCTCCCATAAAAGGAATTTTTACCTGTCCACCATGACTATGGCCTGCTAAAACTAAATCATAAAAGTCTGTATCAATCATTTCTACAAAATCAGGTTCGTGCATCACAAAAATAGAATACATTGGTTTTTTTTCTAAAGAAGTAATCCATTGGTTCGTTTCCTCTAATCTCTCTTCTATACTAGAACTATCCTTTGTACTTTTTAATCCTGCTAAAAAGAAATAATCTTCATTATTAACATAAAGGGTCTTATATGTATCATCCAATGAAATGAAACCTGCATTTTCCATAATGAAGTCATAACTAGCAAATTTTAAATCATCCTCCCCTTTAATACAATACTTTAAAATTTTTTTATCGAGTGTTTTCAAAATTGATTCTATTTCTTCTTTTGTTTTCTCTGTTATTGTAGTATCTTTATCTATTAAATCACCTGAAAAAATTAAAATATCGGGTTTTGCTAAATTAATTTTGGCGACTATGTTTTTTAAATCATGACTATTTGTTGTTTTTCCAAAATGAATATCTGAAAAATGGGCTATTTTATAACCATGGATTTCACTTAAATTTTCATTTACAATACGATATTCTTTAACATGAAGTCCTTTTACAGCTATAAACCGACTATAAAGTAGTATTCCCACAAATAAAAATAATATAAAAGCTAGAAAAAAAATAAGAATATATTTCCACTTTTTTCTCTTTTTTCTCTCTTCCATCTCATCACCATATCTATCATATCATAGATTAAAAAAAAAGACTATGTGTCTTTTTTAAATAAATTTGTGAGTGTCTATTTTTTTTGTCTAATTTCTTCCTTTAATAGAGAAATAAAATCCCCTTTAGACATCGTCAAGGTTTGTTCACTTCCATATCTACGATATGAAATCAAATTTCCATCAACTTCCTTTTGACCTAATATCAAGGTAAGTGGAATTTTTTTAAGAACAGAGTCTCTCATTCGATAACCCATCTTTTCCTCTCTATCATCTAAGGAAGTTCGAATATCCTCTATCTTTAAAAGCTCATAAATCTCTTTTGCATATTCTAAATGATAGGCATTATTTACAGGTAAAATATTCACTTGTACGGGTGAAAGCCATGTTGGAAGAGCTCCTTTTGTTTCCTCTAAATAATAGGCAATGAAGCGGTCAATACTTCCAAATACAGCTCTATGTAATACGACTGGTGTTTTCTTTGAACCATCCCGATCTACATAAGTAAGGTTAAATTTCATTGGTAAACAAAAATCAAGTTGACATGTAGATAGAGTGTATTCATTTCCAACGGCTGGTTTCACTTGTACATCTAATTTTGGTCCATAAAAAGCAGCCTCTCCTATTTTCTCGACATAAGAAATGCCTATATCATCCAATACTTTACGTAAAGTATTTTCTGCATTTTCCCACATTTCATCATCTGGATAATATTTTACTTTATCCTCCTTATCTCTTAAAGACAACTCAAAATGATAATCGGTAATATGTAATTCTTGATAAACTTCTAAAATCAAATTCACTACACTTTTAAATTCACTTTCAATTTGTTCATGTGTGACAAATAAATGTGCATCATTCTGACAAAAACTACGTACTCTTTCAATTCCCTTTAAGGCTCCACTTGCCTCATATCGACAATCACGAGCGATTTCTCCTATTCGAATTGGTAAATCACGATAAGAATGAATTTCATTCGCATAAATCATCATATGATGTGGACAATTCATAGGTCGAAGTACAAATTCTTCACCATCCACTTCCATCTTTGGAAACATATTTTCTTGATAGTGATCCCAATGCCCACTTGTTTTATAAAGTTCAACATTTCCAAGTGGGGGCGTTAAAACATGTTGATATCCTAATTTTTTTTCTTTTCCTTTAATATAATTTTCTAACGTTTCCCAAAGAATATATCCATTTGGCAAATACATAGGAAGACCCTTTCCTACTAAATCATTTGTCATAAATAAATTCAAATCTTTTCCTATTTTTCTATGATCCCTATTTTTTGCATCTTCTAATTCTTGTAAGTGCAATTGTAATTCTTCTTCTGTTTCAAAACAAACACCATAAACTCTTTGAAGCATTTTATTGTTAGAATCTCCCTTATAATAAGCACCACTAAACTTAATTAATTTAAAATTCTTACATTCTTTTACAGTATCGACATGAGGGCCACGACAAAGGTCTGTAAAATCCCCTTGAGTATAACAAGAAATGACCGTATCTTCCTCATTCATTCTTTCAATTAAATCCAACTTATAAGGATCATCTTTAAACTGTTCTAATGCTTCTTTTTTAGAAATTTCATGTCTCACAATTTTCTTTCCATCTTTTGCTATTTTTTTCATTTCTTTTTCAATCGCTAAAATATCTTCCTCAGTAAGTACTTTATCTCCTAAGTCCATATCATAATAAAAGCCACTATCAATTACTGGACCTACCCAGAATTTTGCATCAGGATATAAATGCTTTACAGCTTGTGCCATCATATGGGCACAACTATGATTTAATTTATTTAGTTTCTCATCTTCTTTAAAATTAACCATTTGTATCTCTCCTCTTTTTATAATATGATTTTTGATTTGAACCCATCTCATATTCCTTCTAAAATGTCTTCTTTATTTCCTATAGTAAGAGAAAAATTTTTCGTTTGTTTTTCTTTTTCTATATATGTAATTTAAAATATTTTCTAAAGAACAAGAAATTGATATGCTCTGTTTTTTACTTGTAGGAAATTTCATTCTATTCCCTCCAACTATAAAAAAACGTTCCTTATTCAGGAGCGTTTCTACGCGGTACCATCCTACCTTATCTCTTTTTTTCGATAACGGTTTTTTCCCGGGACATCTTTCGAGTCCAATTCATAGGTAGTAGCACCTTTCTTTTTTAATTTGCTTTCACCAACCGCAAACTCTCTTTTAAAAACAGATAAGATGTTGTGTCCTAATCAAAATCATTCTACTTCCATTTTAGCATTCCTTTTTTATTTGTCAATGCCTTTTTATCTTTTTTTTCTTTTCCTCAAGTAATGTAGTATCTAAATAACTATACTTTTCATTATAGGCCTGACAATAAGATGCAATTTCATTTTTATGGTTTAAGTAGTCCTCGTGAAAATCATAAGTTTCATTCAATATTTTCTTTATAGAACGATATAGATGAATACTATCATAAGAGAATGGATGAAGTTCAAGATAAGTCTCATCTGTAATGGAAGTTGTATAAATAGGAGGAATATCTTCTTTTAAAATTGAACAAATTTTGTGAGCCATTTTTTTATCAATTCGACATAGAATATGTCCTAAAGCACAAGCATTTTCTACTTTTAAATCTTCCATCGTATTTTCAAAAGATTGTTTATACATACAAGGAACTTCTTTTACACAATTTTTCAAAAGTGAAAGGATTTCCTCACAAATTCTCTTTTCTATTTGTTCATGAATCAAATCATTTTTTTCAATCTCCCAAATCTTTTTATAAGAAGAAACGATTGCTTTTAAATCTGGAATATCACGATAGTTTTTTAAATCTGGATAATTATATACCTCATCAATTCTAATATTTTCTTCAAAGATTTTTAAACGACTACTATTGTTATTATAAATACGGTACTGAAAAGTAATAACTGGATAAACCATTCCTTTTTCATATGGTAAATCAAAAGATACCTTTTGATTTAAAAGCATATGCTTTTTTAAAACTTCATCAGCGGTTGTATCTTCAAAAATGAGACGACTTGTATCCAAAACATGTACTTTAAAATAGACATTTCCCTCTTCGTTATACTGAATGGAATAGGCGAAATTTTCAAGAGCAAACGTTTTTGCTGGATAAAGTTCATCTTTTTTCACTTTTGTATGTATATTTATATATTGCATTCTTTCTTGTACTGCTTTAGAAATTGCAGAGCTGTCGAGTTCCTCCACTTTAATAGAAAGTCTTGCTCCTTGCATTAAACTTTCTACTTGACTTAAAGCTCTATCACGATTTAAAGAAGCTCGTTTCTCACATGCATATTTCATCAATTCTTCTAAGCGTGCATTAAAAGTCTCATAAGAGGATTCTGAAATGAATTGCTTTTTTTGAAATAAAGTCAAAATACGAAAATAATAGCTTGGCTCTACCTCGCATAATTTTTCATTTTCGATTTTTAGTTTATGATTTTTAACAAATAAATCTAGAACTTCTTGTATAAGCTTTTCTATAGTAGATGCACTTAATTTATCCTCTACTGTATCTAAAACTCTTTCTACATAATAATAATTTTTTGGATTAAAGAAGAAAGTTTCAAAAAGATCATAGTATGCATCTTTTTTATTTTCTTTTTCGTTTCTTTCAAAAAAGTCTTTTTTTGTTTTTCGATAGCGTTTTTCTATTCGCTTTAATTCTAATATATAAATTCGTACTTCTTCCTTAGGCAAGAAAGATTTCAATTCATTTATTCTAGATAAAATTCTATTTTTCATGATGTTACATAAACAAATAATGTTTCCTTTTTCCAAGGTAGAAATAGAATCTAAAATTTTATCTGTCATTTCTTTTAAATTAATATATACACAATCAAATTCCTCTAAAATATCTTTTTCTAAAAAATTTTTTACATTTTCTTGAAAAGAGATATCATTCGCGCAAATAGATGGAACATGATTTAATATGATTTCCTCTCCATCTTCTAAGAAGATATCGCTCTTTCTTCTATTTTCCTCTTTTTCTTTTTTCAAAATAGCAGCATGATAAAGTCCTCTAAGTGTATAAAATCTTTCCAAAAGTCGGCGAACTTGCAAAGAAGTTTCTTGATAATACTCTACTCTTTCTAAATAAACTTCATTTAGAGTTTTTATTCGCTGATTTACTTCTTTTTTCAAATTCTTATTTTTCTTAATCCCTAAAACATTCGCCAATTCTTGATACAATTGTTCTTTTTGGTCTTTCAAATTGGCATACATTTCTTCAAAAAAAGGAATCACTTCATTAAGAATTTGCCATTTTTCACTACTATCTAAACCGTTTTCAAGGCGTTTTACTTGATTTGTAATAGACTCCCCAGTTAAAGAAGATACATTCTTTAATCCTCTTAACAATGAATCTTCCATTCTTAAAAAGATAGATGTGGCCTCTTTTCTCTGTTTCTGATCCATATTTGTGGTAGATGTACTTATTTTTTGTCCAATCCTATTTTTCATTTCTTTTATTTCTTTTAATTCTTTGCGTAATTCATTTACCTTCTCATAGTCTTTTAACTTTTCATAATGATTCTTATTGTAGACAAGAAAAGCTTGTTTCTTTTTTAGTTTTCGAAGTTCCTCTTTTAATTCTTCTAATGTTCTTTCATTCATTTCTTTTTGACATTGTTCTTCATTTTGCATTTGTTTCATAAAAAATCCCCCTATAAAATTAATGTCTTAAATTTTTACTTGCTAATTCAAGTGGTGTTGTAAGTTGTTTAATACGTTCTATAATCCGTTTGGCTTTTACAATTTCATAACCAGAAGTACTCATCGCCAAATGATTCTCTAACTCATCTATTGTAAAGTTTGATGTGAAAAAAGTAGGTAAATTTTCTTCCATTCGATACTGTAAAATAGGACACAAAACATCATCTCTACTCCATGCAGTCGTATTTTCAGCTCCAATATCATCAATCAGCAACAATTTTGTCTTTTTTGCTTTATCCATTTTTTCTTTAAAATCACCAGTTCCAAAACTAGCTTTAAGATCCGTTAAATATTCTGGCCAAAATAGAATCGCACTTTCTACCTTGTCCTTCGCCAGTTCATGAAACGTGGCAGATATTAAATAAGTTTTTCCAGAGCCAAAACTACCATGTAAATACAATCCTTTTTCTTTCTTATTCTCTCTATATTTTTCAATAAACTCTGTTAAATAAGTAATAACAGGAAGTCGAGCAGTATCTTTTAAATCAATTTCTGAAAAACGAGCTCTTTCAATTTCTTTTGGTTCTTGTAAAGTATATACATATTTTAAATGAGCATACTCTTTATTATGTTTTACCATAAATTTGCACGCCTTATAGCCAAAGCGTAATTTACCACTTTTGACTTCTGGTAAATAAGCATGCCCTTCAACTTTGTTTTTACACTCTAATAAATTTTTACATTTAAGACAATTCGCATATTCAAAAGCACAATCCTCTAAAGTAGTTGTATATTTTGAAAGTTCTTCATAAGAACAATTTAGTTTTTCAACCAATTGTTTAAAAACAGGTTCTTTTAAAGCTTCTTTAAAATTTTTTGATAATATACTTTCTAAATCTTTTCTATCATAGTTTTTAAGGAGATCCCCTGTCATTTTCATTTAATCACCTTACTTATCATTTCTTTTATTTTCTCTTGTTCTTCTTTTGTTGCTTCTTTTACCTCAAATTCTTTATCAATCCAAACGGGCACTTGTTCTCTTTTTCTAGAAGGTTTTTTCTTTTCTTTCTCTAATCGTTTTTTATGTTCCGTTTCTGCTAACTGCATGGCCTGTTCCACTGTCGTAATTTTGTTTCTAGAGAATAGTCCTGCAACCGTTTCCACGTAAGTAGGAACTAATTTGTTATCACTTTCTTGTAGAACATAATCAAGTAAAACATTAACAACTCCCGGATTTAGACACATTTCACAAAGAAGGTAAGAAAGAATTTGAATTTCAGTATCTGTGAGTCTTTTTCCCACATGTTTGCTATATAAATAGTCATAAGGAGATGTCGTTTCAAATTCATAGATTTTTTTATCTCGTAAATTGGTCGTCATATTCTTCTTTCTTAAATATTCAGGCTGCGTCTTTAAAGCAAGAGAAGGAAGAGCTCCAAAATGTTCAAATTTATAATAGTTTCTTGCATTTCTCATAAGTGCCTCTTTATCAACCGTTCGTTTCAAGGTTAAAGAAGATTGTAAAAGATGAATCATTTCATTATCTGAAAATCCATAGACAAAAGAAATGCGATATAAAAATTCTCTTGTTTCATTTGTAATGCTTCGAATGTTCAGCATCTCCTCTGGAATGGCATTTAGAATATGTTCTAAATTGATTGTGGCCATAATCTCAAGCTTATTTTTATGACTCTTTTTTACATCTAGGAGTAATTGCTCAAAATTTGTAATATCCTCTGGTTCAAAAACATCTTGGAATTTACAAGTAATATCCTCATATTCCTTTAAATTAATTTTAGGAAGAGAAAAAACAGAGGTTAGTCTTTCATATTCTTTGTCTCCCACATTATTGTATAGAATCGTTGAAAGAAGTGGATTACCGAAGAATTCATAAGCAGAAAGAGGAGAATATATTTCATAGACAAATTCATTCATTTCTCCTTTTTTGATATAGGTCTTTAAAAGGCCTACTGCCTCTAGTTTCTCACGAGCGACTCCAATCGTTTCTAAGGATAGGCGCAAAATCGTCATTAAATGATGGTGATTCCATGTCTGTGACAAAACTTCTAATTTATCTAAATACATACAAAAAGAAAAATAGAGACTTACCGCATCCGCACCAATGATGGGCTGGTATAACATGTATAACAAATCCCTATCTTTATCTTGCAAAATCGTTTTGTTTACAACTACAAATAAATCTGCTGGTAAAACCCTCTCTTTTAACATGCTTACACCTCGTTATCAATAGTGTAACATATTCTCATCAACAAAAAAAGGGATAATTTCTAATAATTTCAATTCAAGAGATTTATTTTTATTTTCTATATCTTTCCCTAGACACTAAAAATTTAAAACAAAAGTATTTTTTAATGACTCCAAAATGAAAACACAAAAAAGAATACCACTTTTAAATGGTATTTCCTAATAAGAAAGGGAATCTTAAATCTTAATTTTTTCATTTTTATATTCCACATGAATTCTTTGCACTATGGCAAGAGCAATAATAAGCGATAAGGTAAAAGAACCACCATAAGATAAAAACGGAAGGGGAACACCTGTTAAAGGAAGAGAACCAAATAAACCTCCTAAATTAATAAAAATGTGCAGAAAAAGATAGACAGAAACGCCAAAACACATATATTTTCCTCGTATGGTTCTTACAACAGAAGCTAATTTCAAAATACGATATAAAATAACAATATATAGAAAGAATAACAAAGATGTCATTAAAAAACCATATTCCTCCGCAATGATAGCAAATACAGAGTCAGTATGTGATTCTGGAATATATGATTTTTGTCTACTATTTCCAATCCCTACTCCAGCAAGTCCACCAGAATTAATTGCAATAAATCCATTGCATACCTGATAGCCCCCACTTTCATAACGACTACATGGATCATAAAAATGAAAACGACTTTCCTGCGCTTTAGAGAAAATCCCTTTTTCACTAAACAAAAGGAAAAGCATCGCCAAAATTCCTAAACCAAAAAAGATTCCCAATACTTTTAATTTTTCTATTTTTAAAATAGGACTCGCCAAAAAGAGAAGGAAGAAAATAAATCCAACAATTAACATGGTTCCATAATCTTTCTGGGTAAAAATAATCATAGGAAAGAAAGAACCAATGAGTATTATTTTCCCAATCATATCATAATGCTTTATCTCTTTATTTCTTAATTTTCGGTAAAACTGTTCAAACAGAAGAGAAAGATAAACAATAAGAAAAGGTTTTGCAAATTCACTTGGTTGCACAGCCCCAATGACAGGAAGTGTAATCCAGTTTTGATTTCCACTCCAATTTTCTCCTTTAAACGTTACTAAAATAGAAAGAGCCGCAATAGCAAAATAGCCAGCTTTTCCAAATAAATAATAACTTTTTGTTGGAGGAATTAAAATAAGAATCGTTAAAATAAATCCTAGTATTAAAATAAATAGTTGCTTATAAAAATAATTATATAAAGGTTGATTGTATCGTAAAACAGATACTTGACTAGATGCTGTTACAATATTAAACAACCCAAATACAAATAGAATAATAGATACAATAAGAAGAATCTTATCCATATCTTTTATTGTCTTCATTATTTTTCTCATTGTATCCCCTACTTTCTATTCATCATACCATATATGTTCTTTTTTCTCAAGTGAGAAGTACCATCTATTATCTATCCTATTTTTTAAAAAAGGATATTATATCAAAAAGAGAAACGAGGTGTTTATACAAATAAAACTATAAAAATTAAAAATCTATACAAAGATAGTGAGCAAGAAATGTCCATAAAGTATTCATTTCCAAGTATAGAATAAAGATAAAGTTATAGAATAATTAATAGATTAATATGATTTTGACATATTAAAAATAGAAAATGAATAATTAGATTTTATGATTTTACTCAAAATTAAAAAGTTGAAATGGAAAGTTAAGTACAACACTATATTAAAATGAATAAGAGTCTTATAATGGAAAGAGAAAGTGCAACAAAAATTGTGCTTTTTTCGACAAAAGATTATAAAAAATGTCCAAGTTACTGTTTCCACTAACAAAAATACGAAATAACGAAATTATCACATTTTTCAAGACCATTGAACCCCTATTATTCTAAATATAAATCTTCTACTTTTTTAGATTTAATGCAAACAAGGAAGTCTATAAAATTATTAACTATTCTAACCGTAATCTTTGTTCTTCTGTCTTTGTTTATTCTCTATTCCTGATGCTCTTTACTTATTATTAATAGCAAAAAAAAAGAAAAATACATATTTATGCTTATTTTCTTTACTTTTCATCATATTCTTCTATTTTGAAAATTTATAAATTTTTTAACTATCTTATTGTATGAAAACGAGTCATATAAAAGGAACCATCTTCATTCTTTTTAAATACGAATTGATAAGTATATGGAATATTTTGCTTTTGATTTTGTACATATAGTTCCAATAAATTTGTTAGTATTTGCCTATTTTTTTCTGATTGCATTAAAGGACAACGTGTCTGTTCACAAGAATTACTCTCTAATTTTGTTGTATCCAATTCAGATACAACCGTTTGATATCTATCAAAATAAACTTTATCAAAATTTCCATTAAATCCATCACCAATTGTTGCAGTTGCTAAAGTAAGTATATATTCATCTTCATTTTTTACTATAGAAGACCCTACTATACTATCTGGTTCTATTCCCATAGGATCTGCATCAGTAGCATACATCTGTCTTGCTATATACTTTTTTTCATTCGCATCATATTCATAATTTGTTCCATGAATCTTCATATTTGGATAAGTAGAAAGACCGTCGATTCCATAAATTTGCTTCAAATGCTGATTTAATTTTTCTATATGAATTACATCCCATATTTCTTCACTTTCATAGTTCGCTTCTACATCCAAAAGAGTAAGAGTTTGTGCGAGAATATTATCTTTATTTTTCTCAAAATTGTCTTTTGTAAATGTGAACTCTTCATAGTCTCTACTCATAATTTTAAATATTTGACTTTCCTCTACTTGTTTTTGAAGCGTTTTCATCACTTGATTTAAATCTTCTTCTTTTTGAAATTCATTTTTTTCTTTTTCAGGCTTTTCTTGAATGAACTGTCCGTATACCATATAACCTCCAAATCCAAACACAAGTATGATAAATAAAAATACTATTTTTTGTTTCATATTTTTTCCTCCTATTTTATCTATATC
>CAJTSN010000029.1 GCA_910578745.1 uncultured Bacilli bacterium | reverse complement strand
ATAATAGAGCCTGTTGCAATCAATGCAATCACGGCAAGTATTACGATTACCGCTAGTAATTCGATTAGTGTGAATCCCTTTTTTTCACTATCCATATTTTTCTCCCTATTCTAATCTATATCCATTTTACTTTTTTTCAAATAAACTGTCAAACCATTTCATAGAATCCTACTATAATTCATTTATAAATAAAACACAAAAGGAAAAAATTTCTTTCCTTATTATTAAAACTGAAAAATATCATGTGATTACTTTACATAATAGATAATCTCCACATGAATCTATACATATAAAGGAAATAACGACATTTGCATATATTTTATGCTTTTCTAGTCTAATATTCTTCCTATACATCACTACCTTTTTTATTATTCCTTCGTTTTGAATTATCATTTAATTCTTCATATTCTATACTATCACAAACAATATAAATAAGTGGTTCTTCCTCACTACTTGCAAAACAAATATATTCCTTATTTTTAATTTTAATATACTTTATAAACACCTCGCTAATATAGTCCCATGAAAAAATTTCTTTATTGTTACATTGCTCTACACCATTAAAAATCATTTTTATTTTTGTTTTCCCTGTTTCATACGTTCCATCTGCTTTTTGAATAGGTACACCTGACCAATAAACATCTATAAAAATTTCTATTTTAGAACATTTTATATCATAATGTATATCTGTTATATAACTATCATGAAAACCGTGATAGTATTCAAAAAATGATTCTAAATTTTGTTTCGTTATTAAAGTCATACCTAATCTTCCTTTCTAACCTATCTCTAATAAGTTTTCAACATACTCATGTTCAAATTTATTCACATATACGTTTCTAATAAGAAAATTATATCATTAAGCTAGTCACATTTTAAGAGAATCAACATATATTTTACACAATCTTTCAAAAAATCAACATGCACGCACTAAGATAAAGAAAATTCTATACTACATTTACTAAAAAATAGCTTTTCTATAGCTTTGTTTCTAAAAAGAGTTGTATAGTAGAATATCCTGTTTTAAAAAAGAACTTTTATTCTACTGTCAAATTGCCAGATTAGAAATCTATTTTATTGGCCAATGAAACTACTTTTATACAAAGTTTAAAACTTTTGTTCATTATAAATTAGAAATTGATGGATATACTATGGTTGAGAGGAGAATAGTATGAACATAAGTATAAGAAAACACATTTTATCTAATTTTAAAGAAGTTTCCAGAAGGGAAATCGAAGAAACAATTATGGAATCCATAGGTGATAAAGAGGAGTTAACTCTCCCCGGTTTTGGTGTATTTTTTGAACTTTTATGGCAAGAGGCAGATAAAGAAATGAAAGATGCAATTTTATCAAATTTAGAAAAAGCAATAAATAAGGAATCTAATTAATCAGATTCCTTATTTGTTCTTCATAATCAATAGCCCCTGTAATATAACTACCTACGGCAACAATATCTGCAAGCTCCACTTTTTTTATTGTCTCCCTATTAATACCACAATCCACTTCAATTTGATAGTGATAATGATTGGCATTACGCAACTTATTCAGCTCTTTTAATTTACCAGTCATATCCATAAATGATTGACCACCACGACCTGGTTCTGCACACATTACTAAGACTACATCGATTTTATCTAAATAAGGAGCAAGTTCTTCTACACTTGTACTTGGTTTAATGCTAATTCCAACTTTGGAAAACGTTTTCACTTTCTTAATATATTTATCTACTTCGTTTGTCACTTCAAGATGAAAGGTTATAATATCTGGATTTAACACTTTATAATTTTCAATATAAGTTTCTACATCATTTACCATAAGATGGACATCTAATGGTTTTGATACTTTTAATAAAGTCTCCTTATATTTTAAAAAATCAGTTTTATCAGGAGCGAAAACGCCATCTATAACATCTAAGTGTATATAGTCTGTACTTGTCTTATCTAGTTTTAAAAATATTTCTTCTAAGTTATCATTCACAACAGATAAAACAGATGTGGATATTTTCATTAAACTCACCTACTTATAAATTTTAAATAATGTTCATATCTGCTTTTTAAAATCGTTTTCTTTTCTACTTGTCGTTTTACTTCACAGTCTACTTCATGACTATGAGTACAATCTCGATACTGGCAATTTGATTTATAATCTCTAAATTCAGGCATATTTTTTTCTATTTCTTCTTTTGTTAGATGTAAATCTATATCCGAAAAACCGGGACTATCGGCAATCCAACCTCCACATAATTTTAAAAGTTCCACATGAGTTGTTGTATTTTTTCCTCTATTTAACGCATAAGAAATTTCATTAGTCGCTAAATGAAGTTTAGGATCTATTCGATTTAACAAAGTGGATTTTCCAGCACCCGTTTGCCCAGTAAAGACTCCTATTTTATTTTGAAACGTCTTTTTTATCTTTTCCATTTCTTCATTCGTACATACTTGATAGCCTATTTTTTCATAATATTCTTTTAATAAAATGATATCCTTCTTTTCTGCTTCCGACAATAAATCTATTTTTGTAAAACAAATAATAGGTTCAATTCCATGAGATTGAATCAGCAAAAGCATTTTATCTAATAAATACAAATCTAAATTCGGATGCTTTGTACTCGTAATCACATAAGCTTGATCCACATTCGCTATCATAGGCCGAATCAATTCATTTTTTCGTGGAAATATTTTTAAAATTCGATGTTCTTCATCAAGTTGTACCATATCTCCTACTTTGGGTTTTACCTTATCATGTTTAAGTTTACCCCTTCCTTCACATAAGTAACTCTCTTCACCTACCAAAACAGTATAGTGATTACTGACGGCTTTAATAATCGTTCCCTTCATTAATTCCCCTGTGAAGGTGTTGTTGGATTTGTCGTTCCATCTGGTTGACCTCCTGTTGGTTGATCCGTTGTACCTGGATCCGTTGGATTTGTAGGATTTTCTGGTTCTGGATTTTGTGTTCCTTCTCCCGGTTTATCTTCATCTGGTTTTGGCTCTGGAAGTTTTTTCGTAACTGTAATCGTTAATTTTACACCCTTCACTACTTTACTTTCACTCGCTCTATCTTGTGTAATAATGGTATTATCAGGATGATCATTTGTATTTACCGTTTTTACTTCTAATTTAATTCCTTGTTTATCACAGAATTCTTTTACCTTATCCGTTGTCCATGTTCCATCTGTAAAATCTGGATACGTCACTACAATCTTTGGAATCGTAAGGGTTACTGTTTCTCCTTTTTTAAGTTCTATTCCCTCTTTAATATCTTGTGAAACCACTGTATTTTCTTTTACCTTTGCCTCTTCAGCCTCTTTTTCTGTATATTCCTTTTCTTCAACTGTTACTTTAAGACCTCTAGTTTCTAACATCGTCTTTACTTCGATATAATTTTTGCCAACATAATTTTCGGATAAAAAGCCTTCTAATCCTAAGGAAACGGTTACTTGAATCGATGTACCTTTTTTTACAGTTCTATCCGCTTGAGGATTTGTCTTAATGACCTTACCTGCTTCAATTGTATCACTATACTGCTCTTCTGTCTTTGCCTCAACTACAAATCCAAGTTGTTCTAACTCACGAATGGCCGCTGAAACTTCCATATTTTCTACATTCGGTACCTTTACATTTGGCACCTTTTTAAAACTTGGTAAGGCAAAGATAACAAAACAAATGATAAAGGCAATAAACATAATTATTAAACCAATAATCCATAATTTTTTATTCGATTTTTTCTCTTTTTCTTTCTCAAATATTTCTTCTAATTCTGCATTTTTTTCAGTTCGACTAATGGTTTCTTTCTCTTGCTCTTGTTCTTGATCAGACTCTGCATATCGAAATACGATTTTTTGTTCATCTTCCCTATCTTTTGAAAGTGCTGTTTTTATATCCTCTTGCATCTCTAAAACCGTATCATACCTATTTTTGGGATTTTTAGCTGCCGCTTTTAGTATAATATTTTCTATACTTTGTGGAATACCTTCCTTATAAGTATGGATACTTGGCATAGGTTCCTTCATTTGCTTTAACGCAATTTCAACTGCATTTTCCCCTTTAAAAGGAACTTTTCCTGTTAATAACTCAAACATGACAATTCCAAGAGAATAAATATCACTTTTTATCGTTGTCCCTGTTCCATTTGCTTGTTCTGGTGGCAAATAATGAACAGAACCCATTACAGAATTGGTTTCTGTAAGTTCTCCTCGTTTTAAAGCTTGCGCTATACCAAAATCAGTGATTTTTACACGTCCATCATCTAAAACAAGAATGTTTTGCGGTTTGATGTCTCTATGAATGATGTAACTATTGTGGGCACAAGCAATTCCATCTGTTAGTTGTAACATAATATCAAGAACTTCAGGAAGCGTAAGTCCACCCCGTTTTTTAATTAAACTTTTTAAACTTTTCCCTTCAACGTATTCCATTACAATAAAATAGTTTCCATTATCTTCTCCTACATCATACATCTCTACAATGTTTGGATGTGATAAGCTACTGGCACTGATGGCCTCTCTTTGAAACCTTCGAACAAATTTTTCATCATTTGCTAAGTCACCTCTCAGTACCTTTACAGCCACTCTTCTATCTAGTATGGTATCGAGCGCTAAATAAACATTCGCCATACCACCTTCACCAATTGATCGAATAATTTCATATCGATCATTTATTTTTTGCCCCTTTACAATCATTTTATAATCCCACCATTCTTCATTAAACAAGCAACAGAAATATTATCATTTCCGCCACGATTATTACATTTATATACAATTTTTTTAAGCTTATTTTCTAATGTTAAATCTTCATTAAGCACTTTGGCTATTTTATCGGCATCTAACATATTTGTAAGTCCATCACTACAAAGGAGAATTCCTTCTACATCGGTTTCAACATCAAAAATATCCATTTCAACTACAGATGTTGAACCTAAAGCTTTCATGAGCACATTCTTTCTTGGATGATTTTTCGCCTCTTCTTCTGTTAATTCCCCAGATTTTACTAGTAAATTGACAAGTGTATGATCATTGGTTATCTTATGCAATTTCCCATTTTTATAAGCAAAGCCTGATGAATCCCCTATATTTCCATAAAGAAGAAATGTCGGAGATAAAATGGATAAAACTAAGGTTGTTCCCATTCCCATACTTTCTGGATGCTCTGTCGTATATTTAAAAATAAGTGCATTAATTTCACTGACGACTTCTTGTATCCAATGCATGGCGTCTTCTTTATTTCCAACGGAACTTATGCTTTGAAATCTTTTTCCTATATGATTGATTGCAATAGAAGATGCGACTTCTCCACACAAATGTCCACCCATTCCATCTGCAACAGCAAGTAAATGTTCACCACCTTCATTTTGAATAACAATCACACTATCCTCATTATGATCTCTTACCTTCCCTGGGTCCGTTATACAATAACTATCCATATTATGCCTCCTCATATTTTGAGCGAAGTTGTCCACACGCTGCATCGACTTCTGACCCAAATTCTTTTCGTATCGTTACTTGAATATTATGTTTCTTTAGTGTCGTAAAGAACCTTGTAATATTCTCATCCTTACTTTTTCTAAACTCTATATAGCTTGTTTCATTGTATGGGATTAAATTCACATACGCATTCATTCCTTTAATTAAATGGGCCAACTGTATAGCACACGTTTCTGTATCATTTACTCCATCTAATAATATATATTCAAAAGTAAGTCTTCTATTTGTCTTTTTTATATATTCCTTTAACGTAGGAAGAAGTTCCTCTAGTGGATATGCCTGATTAATGGGCATAATTTGATTTCGAATTTCATTCGTTGGTGCATGAAGAGAAATCGCTAAATTCACTTGTTTTTTTGTTTCCATGAACTGTTTAATTTTAGGCACAATGCCACTTGTTGAAATTGTAATATGTCTTGCCCCTAAATCAATTCCCTTTCCCGTATTCAAAATATCGATAAAATCCATTACATTTTCATAATTATCAAAAGGTTCTCCAATTCCCATTAATACAACATGCGTAATACGAGTGTTTAAATCTTCTTCTATCTGTAACAATTGTAAAATCATTTCTTGTGTTTTTAAGTTTCTAACTTTCTTTCTTCGACCACTTTCGCAAAATTTGCACCCCATATTGCATCCTACTTGTGTAGATACACATAAACTTTTTCCATAATCATGAAGCATCAAGACAGCCTCTACATGTTCATAATCGTCTAAAGTAAATAAATACTTATACACATCTTTTCCTACTTTTTTTGCAGCAATTTTTGGATAATCCATTAAAAAATCTTGTTTCATATGAGCAATCGTTTCTTTTTTTACATTTGCCATTTCATCAAAAGATTTCACTCTTTTTTTATAAAGCCATTCAAAGACTTGTGTGGCCTTAAACTTTTTCTCGCCAATACTTTCAAAGTATTGTTCTAAGCTTTCTAATGTATATCCATATATATTCTTCATATCTACACCCAAATCTATTATAACAAAAATAAGATCAAAAAAATAGACCGTTTAAATAGAAATTAAAATGTTATAAATAAAAATCATTTTTCTTTTCTAAGGAAATACCCAATTTTCCTAGAAAAAGTTTACGCATCGTCTTTGAAAAATTCGATTCACTATGGTCTGGTTTACATTCAAATTCTACAATTTGTCCTTCATAACTCGTAAACTTTACCTCTTCACTTACAAAAAAATCACTTTCAATCTTAATGGTATGTTCCCCTTCTAAAGTCTCATAGTCTCTCATTTCTCCATTTGAAAGTTCCATGACGACTCTTCCATCTATGTAGACCCTATATGGAAGATTATAATCAATTTTGTCCTTCAAACGTTTTATTTTAATCATGCCTTCCCACACTCTTTTCCAACGCATTTTTAGCTGCCTCTTGTTCGGCCTCTTTTTTACTATGGGCCACTCCTTTTCCATAAATAATCGAATCCACTTTTACGATGGCGGTAAATCTTTTATTATGTGCTGGACCCTGTTCATCGACTATTTCATAAGACAAACTTCTTTTATCCGTTTGCACCAATTCCTGCAATTTCGATTTGTAATCATCATAAAAAATATCATTTGGGTCTTCCACAAAAGGAATCGCCGTTTTATATATAAATTCTTTTGCTTTTTCAATTCCTTGGTCTAAAAAAATAGCCCCCGCAAAAGCCTCATATATATCCGCTACAATTACTTTTTTAAATTTACCTCCATTTTCTTGTTCCCCATGACCTAAACGTAAATATTCATTCAAATGTACATGTAAAGAATACTTATATAAAGCGTTTTCGCAAACGTAATGGGCACGCATTTTTGTCATATGTCCTTCCGGAAAATCTGTATTTTTATATAAATACTCACTCATGACAAGTTCTAAGACAGCATCTCCTAAATATTCAAGTCTTTCATAACTTTCACATTTATGCTCGTTTGCATAAGAAGTATGGGTTAGTGCGGTCTCATATAAATCTATATTCTTTGGTTTTATTCCTAATTCCTCTAGTATTTTCATATTCTCACCTCAACCATTATAACATGAATTTTGCTTGTGGACAAATGCATATTTCTTTAGTATAATGAGTATGGTGGAATTATGAAAAATGTAATGATTTATTTGATTAAACTCTATCAAAAAATTCCGGGAAAGTTTCATGATTCTTGTAGATTTGTACCAACTTGCTCTAATTATGCAATAAAAGCTTATCAAACATATGGTTTTTTTAAAGGTACCTATCTCACAATAAAACGGATACTTAGGTGTAATCCATGGGGAGGATATGGATATGATCCTGTCCCAGAAAGGAAGAAAAAATGAAAAAGGGTTTTAAGTTTGGACTATTGCTTTTCTGTTTTTTATGTACAGGTTGTTTTAAAAAGGATAACTTAGAAGATATTTCGATTTATGCAACTTCTTATCCAATCGAATATATTATCAATGAACTATATAGCGACCATGCAACGATTCAATCGATCTATCCAAATGGCACAGTTATTGATACATATGAACCTACAGAAAAACAGTTAAAGGATTATAGTTCTGCAAATATGTTTATTTTTAACGGAAAAAGTAAAGAACAAGACTATTTATTAAAAATGTTTAACGAAAATAAAAATTTAATGATTATTGATGCCACACAAAGTATTGAAGCTGAGTACAACCACTATGAATTATGGATGGACCCATCAAATTTTCTCATGATGGCTTCTAACATAAAAACAGGCCTTTTAGCCTATATTTCGAATCATTATTTAAAAAATGAAATTGAAGATAAATACAATAATTTGAAGATAAAGGTATCCAATCTAGACGCATCTTTAAAATTAATGAGTACCAATAGCACTTATAATACTTTACTTGTCGATAATGATGCACTCCTTTTCTTAGAAAAATATGGTTTTCGAGTAATTTCTATAGCAAATAAAGAAAATTTAACCGCTAAAATTAAAAATGAGGTTTATGACTTAATTGAAAACAATAAATTAAATTATATTTACACATTAGATAAAGAAAATTTAAGTGATCTTGTAGGAGAATTCCAAGTAAATACAGATATTGAAGTTCTTGAGTTACACAAATTAGATAATTTAACAGATAAACAACAATCCGATGGGGAGAATTATATTACTTTGTTAACAGAAAATATTGATTTACTAAAAAAAGAAGCTTACAAATAAAAAAGGGATTGAAAATCGTTTCCATTCCCACAAAAAAGTAGTTATGAAAAATTTAAAGAGGAAAATATGAATAAATTGATAGCAAAACATTTTAATGAGTTAACGACAAAAGAACTATACGAAATATTAAAAGCAAGAGCAGCGATTTTCATCATGGAACAAAACATACAGTATCAAGATATGGATGATATTGATTATGAAAGCTTACATTGTTTCTATATGGAAAATAATAAAATAACAGCTTATCTTCGTGCTTTTTATCACAATAACGATAAAGAAATTGTGAAAATTGGACGGGTTTTGACAATGGAGCACAAAAAAGGTACAGGAAAGCAATTGCTAGAACAAAGTTTACATGCTATAAAAGAAAAAATGTCATGTAAAAAAATAAGCATGCATGCTCAAAAACATGCAACTGGCTTTTACGAAAAGTTTGGATTTAAAACTGTATCCGATGACTTTTTAGAAGAGGGTGTGGTTCATACCGTTATGGAACTTGAATTATAGAAAATTTAAAAAAGGGCTTAAACCCTTTTTTATTTAGTAATAAACTATCTTTTCTATTTTATTGAATTGGATTGATACTTTATAAATTCTTAGATCTTTCTATTTTAAATAAGATAAAGAAAATTTTTAAATCTCTTCAATTTTTAAGAAGTTCGTATGTTCATTGGCTGGATAGCTACCAATAATTGCAACTATATCTTTTTCTTCTAAACCCAAAAGTTCTTTTGAAGCATTAACTCCGCTATCTACAATTTCATCTGTTGTAGTAAGTGAATCTACCACTTTTGCATACACACCCCATTTAAGCGCTAAAGAACGAGCAACCTTCTCATCGATTACTGTTGCAACAATTAAAGCATTTGGTCTTAAAGAAGCTATATCCATCGCCGTTTTCCCACTTTTTGTTGAGGCAACAATGGCTTTTAAAGATAAATCTTTTGATGCTTCTACAGCACATTTCGCAATCGTATTATGAATGTCTGTTCCAAGCAATTTATAATCCTTAGAGTGATAAGTAACTATTTTCTCCGCATTAATTGCAATCTCAGACATCATTTGAATTGTTTCTACTGGATATTCTCCAATGGTTGTCTCTTCACTTGTCATAATTGCATCACAACCCCTTAATACAGCATTCGATACATCCGTAACTTCTGCATTGGTTGGACGAATATTATGTTTCATAGAAGTCATCATTTGTGTAGCCATAATTACACCTTTTCCTTGTGCATGACATTCATCAATCATTTGTTGTTGATATAAAGGTAAGTTCTGAACACCTGTTTCAATCCCTAAATCACCACGTGCAATCATAATATAATCGGATTCTGCCACAATTTCCTCTAAATGATCCATTGCGTATTGTGTTTCTACTTTAGAGATAATCGGCATATTTGGTTTTCCATATTCTTTACATAAAGCACGAACTTCTCTAATATTTTCAGCACTATTTACAAAAGAAATCGCTAAATAATCTCCATCCATATGACAAGCATATTCAATATCTTCCTTATCCTTTTCAGATACATAAGGAACATCTAGATGAATTCCCGGAATGCAAACTCCTCTTCTTGATTTAATAGTTCCAGAATTTTGAATTTCACAAGTAATGCCATCCTCTTCCTTCGAGGCAACAATTAATTTATAAAAACCATCATCAAGTAATATTTCTTGTCCAATTTCTAATTTTCCTACAAGATCTCTATAGTTAAATGAGATATGATTTCTATCTCCCTCTTCTCCTAAATCTTCTTCTACGATACGAATTAAATTTCCTTTTACAAGCTCAATCGAATCATTAATAAAAGAACACGTTCTTAAATCAGGACCTTTTGTATCATATAAAATTGCTAAATTAGCGCCCAATTCTTCTCTAGCTTTCGCAACTAAACCCTCTACTAATTTTCTCTCTTCAAGAGTAGCGTGTGAAAAGTTAATTCTCGCTACATTCATACCCGCTTCTACTAGACCTTTAAATCTTTCCCATGTTTGTGTAGCAGGTCCAATACTACAAATAATTTTTGTTTTCTTCATCATTTTCTTCTTCATAAAACCTCCTCATATCTTCTTGACTTATTTATTTTACTATTTTTCACGTATTTTCGCAACTGCTTTGAAGTCAATAAACAATTACTTGTATTCTAACTTACTTTCCATAATTTAATATTGCATTTTTATCCGCATAACATTTCTCAACAAATAAATCACCCGTTTTCATATCATAAGTATGACTTAAAAGACCATATGCATACTTATTTTTACTAACATCTAAATTCCCTGTAAGAGACAAATAATCACTGTTTTTGGAATAAAAATCAAGTGTATCTTGCAAAGTAGTACCCTTTCGATAAGCGCAACTCGAAACAGATATACCTTTTATAATCTCACTAACAATATAAGACTCCATCGTGGCATTCCTACAACCATGATGAGGTAGCTTTAAATAGGCAAGACTAGATGGAATATATTCTTCATTCAACTGAACTAAAACAGTATCTGTACAATCTCCCATAAATAGAAAATAGTTATTATTAAAAGTAATCTTTAAACAAATACTAAAATCATTTTTAAAATTCTGATAGTCACTATTACAAGAATTTAACATGATGGAATCTGTCGGTGTTAACGATTCAATCTGCATAGTATATTCTTTCATACCACAAATAAATTTCCATCTTAAATTTGGTAAACTCAATTGTCTGTTAAAAAATAAGTTATCTGGAACGAAAGCTCTTGTATACTTCCTTTCAAATATATTTTTAAGTACTTCTTTAATTTTCACAATTTCATTACTCTGCTTTATAGAAGAATCTCTAAAATTTGGCATTAATAACATCGTATCATCATTACAAAACTGTTCCATAATTTGATTCATGCATTTTATATGATCTAAGTCTGGATGACTTATGCATAGAAAATCTATTTTTCTCTTATCAATCCCATATCCCTTTGCTTCTAAAATAGTCTTCGTTACATTACATTTTGAGTAATCATAGCAATCTACAACTCCACACCAAAGAATATCTTCTTGTTCATTCTTTACAAAGAGAACTAGACTTTCTCCTATCGTTTTATAGCCTATTAAAATCACCTCAAAAAAAGGTTTTTCCCTTTCGACTGGACTGGATACCTTTTCATTTTAATATATATTTACCATATGGAATATCGATAGTGGAAACATAATTTGAAACAAACTTCTTCTCCTTTACCTTTCCATTTTTTCCCTTTTCTTTATAAAGAAATTCCGCCTGTGTTTTTACTTCTGTTCTTTTTTCTATTTTTTCATTTTTTACGTTTGAAAAATTAGGTATTTTCATTACGCTCAACTCCTAAAACAATATTCCCATCTTCTATACAAGAACTTCTGTCTAATAAACTTATCATTTTTTCATTTAAAATGTGGACATATACACAAAATAATTCGTTATTTAATCTATTAATATATTCTTCATTATCTTCTTGGAATAACTTCTTTAAATCTTGAAGATCCGCAATGTATACATCAATATCAAATGCAATTCGCTTTACAATAACATCATCTAATTTCCCTATAGATGAATGCGTGATTAAGTTTACATTGTATATATTCTTTAGAAAAGTGTATCTTTTTTCACTAATAAAACTCTCACTACTAGCCAGTAAATCACTACAATCCAAATTAAAATATTTATCTTTCACATACAAATCTATAGGAACATCTTTTTTTAAAAAAAATTCATTAAATTTTTTTATACTAAAGCGATTAATAATTAATTCCTGTTCTTTCAATATTTCTAAAAGTTTCAAAAAAATATCTCTATATATTTCATAATTATAATATCTTATATCTTGATTAACATCAATTGAACAAAATTGTCGATTAAATGTTAGTATCATTTCAATATTGCTATCCTCATCCACCTTGTAATATTGATAAGATTTTACTCTACTCTTCTCTTTTACATTTATGAATTCATTAAAGTCTTGAATAGAAGGATCATTCATTTGAATATCGATATTTCGCATAAATGTCTGCTTCATATTCGAAAAATTCATTCCATTTAATAAAAGTTCTTTTGCCAATTTACCATTAATTGAATCTACTTCGGTATCTGAGATTGGAACATAGTCTATCCTAAGAATAGCATTCTTTGTTAAATGTTTATTTAACTTTTCTCTAATCTCTATCCCATACATCACTATCATCTCCTATATCAAAATAATATGTAATTCAATGAAATAAGCAACCTAATAGCCATAATTTCATTATACATAAAAATTGTAAAAATGTAAATGTACTTTTTTGTCGTTTTATATGTGTTCTTTTTACGTATTTGACAAAATAGGGGTTTTATACTATAATACCAACACAGTTAAGGGGTGAAATTATGGATAATTATGAAGGAGCTTCTATGAAAGCCGAAGTATTAGATAATATATTCCTCTTTGACAAGGGAAATGTAAAAATACTTCTTTTAAAAAAGGAAACAGAGCCATATAAGGGGTATTGGTTTTTACCTAGATGTATGATTTTGGAAGAAGAAACAATTGAAGAAGCTGCTAAACAGGCTGCTTATGAATTTACAGGACTTAATACGATTGATTTCATTGTAGATACCCTTTTTAGTGAACCTACACGAATACCAGAAGAACGAATTTTAGGAATTTCTACAATTGGATTAACAGATAGCGTCACTATATCCTTGAAGCAAGAAGGAACAAATTATGAATATTCATGGTTTTCTATTGAAAGCCTTCCAAAAATGATATATGACCATAGCAAAATTGCAAATAGAGCCATAGAAGATCTAAAACAAATCTTAAATACATTTACTAATATGAAAAAAATCTTTCCAAGTGATTTTACACTGCCAGAGCTTCAAAAGGCTTATGAAGAAATATGGAATGAAAAATTTGATCGAAGGAACTTTAGAAAGAAAATTATTGCCTTAGATATTTTAGAGGAAACAGGCGATAACAATATAGGAGAAAGTGGAAGACCTGCGAAATTATATCGTTTTAATGAAAATTTAGAACATAAAAAAATGTTTTAAAAAGAGAATCAAAAAGAATAAAACCCATTTTCTATATTCACAAAATGGGTTTTTATGTAACTGAATTAAAAGAATAGATAAATAGAATAAAGTACAAAGAATAAACAAGAAATAAAAACTTACAAATAATTTATAAAAAGTCTTAACTTTCTTTTTGAAAATTAAGACTTTTATTTTTAAAATGGCGGAGTGGGAGGGATTTGAACCCTCGCGCCAGTTACCCGACCTACACCCTTAGCAGGGGCGCCTCTTCAGCCTCTTGAGTACCACTCCAAAACGCTACAAATACATTTTAGCATATTGTAATCATTTAAGCAAGCGATATGCAATAAAAAAAGTACAATTTTCTATGCACCTTCTTCTCCTTTGCTATATTCTTTTTTCTGCTTCATCATATATTCAGTAATATTTGTTTCTATCTCATTTAAGGCTCCTTTATCAATGTTAGAAAATACAACAACTTCTTTTACCGTATCAATACAAATCTTACCCCAAATTATACCAGTAACTACCTTTAAATCATTATATAAATCTGGGGTAATTGATGTAAAAAAATAACCAAATATCACACGCTTTTGAGCAATTATGATTCTTTTATTTGTAAGGGCAACCACACAAGATGTCCAAACATCATAGAATTTATCATTTTTCTGCCCAGCAAAAGCATAAAGTACCTCTTCCCCTGGATTTAAATGTCTTTCAACCACTTTTGCGTGACTTTTTAATCTCCAAGCAATCGTTTTAGAATATTTTTTCTTATAGGACACTACTCTTTCAATAACGTTCATTCTTCTCCAACTTTCCTGTTTCATCAACAACATTTAATAGATTATAACATAAATTCTATGTTTTGTAAAATCATTTTTCACCTCATTTAAGACAATTTTTATCCTTGGTTTATACCCAAGTTTTGTCGTTTAAAACTTGAGACTCGAAAAGCAACTACTATCCGTGTTGTATGCAAGTTTGTAGTATGCTATAATATGCGATAGAAAAACATATTAGGAGAGTGAATTATGAAATTGCCACCAATAGAAAAAATACCAGAAGCTTTTACAGCCATTATTGATAATCGAATAAAAATGTATACGGATTATGCAGAGGTAGTATCAAGTGATAAATCAAAAAACTACTTAATCAAATGGAAAAAAAATGTGTATTTTTCCAATGACAATTCTACTTATTGGCAGGGTTACCCTGGATACCCAGTTCTAGCTGTTTTAATGTTACAGGAAAAATTAAATTACAATAAAGACGTATTAAAATATTTTAAAAATATAAACTGGAATGAACTCAATAAAAAGCATAACAGAAATTATCAAAATTCTTTAGAAGAAATCATTGGAAATTTATCTGAAAAAGAGTACATTGTTCAGGAAATTGAAAAAGTTTACAATGAAGTAAAAGAATTAGATATTGAAATAACAAAAAAAAGAAATCTATAAATCATACATTATACTTATTTAATTATTGTCTTTTTATCGCTTAACGGTTATTGAGGGCGTTAAAAAGGGAGGAGTATAGAAAAGGTTCCCTATGAATTTCTTCATTTCATAAAGCCATTCTATACTCTTTTTCATGGACTTATTTGTCTTTTATTGACATAAATACTACGGTCTCAACATGCCTTAAATATACTAGTTTAAACCGATTTGAGTGTTACTACTATATCATAATATATATATTGCTTCCTCAAATTATTTTGAAATCCTTTGTCCGCAGACAGCACCTATATCAGAACCATATATTTCATAATATTCCACTTCCATACCCTATACTATTTTTCCTATCTTAATTTGTATTCATAATCTTTTGTTAAATTTTTTAATGTTAAATGAATTAGACAATTCAACTCAGTTTTTCATATGAGTTATTAGGGATAAGGAAACATATACTCCTAAAACAACCTACTTTTAAAATTTCATAATTTTTTAGCACCTACTAAATAGTTGATTTTCCTTTACTTATAATGTATTAACGTAGTTTTAGAATACACACACATTCAACATGATAAGTATTAGGAAACATATCAACAGGTGTGACTGATTCTATTTTATACTGCTTTAAAAGAACTTCTAAATCCCTTTTTAAAGTCATTAAATCGCAAGATACATAAATCACTTTATTTACTTTTTCTTGTAATAAGTGCTCTTTCGTATGTTGATCAAGTCCACTTCTTGGCGGATCAACAATAATAGTAGAAAAACGACTTAATTTTTCATGAAATAAAGAAGTATCTAAGCAAGAAAAATGGGCATTCTGTAAATGGTTTATTCTCACATTTTCTAAGGCATCTTCTACGGCACTTTTCGAAATTTCAACACCATATAAAGATTTTATTTTATCACTTATAAAAATACCAATAGAGCCTGTTCCACAATATAAATCTAAAACTTCTTCTTCCTTCTCAATACATTTTTTTACAACATGGTATAACTGAATTGCTCCATCTGTATTTACCTGAAAAAAAGAAAAGGGAGATATTTTATAAGTATATTGTTCTAAATTTTCATGAATAAAGCCATTTCCCCATAAAATATGGATTTGCCCATCATCAAAAAGGAAGGTAGTTACCAAATTCTTTAGAAAAGAAAAATCCGAATTCTGTTTCTTTCCCTTTACATAAACTAAAATCTCCTGTGTATACTTTCCCTCTCGAATCATAATCTCTTCTAAAAAAGATAAAGAAACATGTTCTCTTATTTGTTTTAAAACTTCGTTCATTTTTTTTGAAATTAAAAAACAAGTAGGAACTGAAACGACCTTATGCGATTCTTTTTCATAAAAGCCTATTTTCTCATCCACCTTAAAAATGACTTTATTTCTATAATATAAGTTTTCATCATATACAATTGGTTTTATTAAAGAAGAATCCACTATATTTTTTAATTCTTTTTTTACTTTTTCTTCTTTAAATTGCAATTGTCTTTGATAAGACATATGCATAATATCACAACCACCACAAATACCAAAAAGTGGACATATTGGTTGAATACGTTCTTTACTTTTTTCTACATAAGAAATTACCTTTCCAACACTATATTTGCTTTTTTCTTTTAAAATATGCACATAAACCGTTTCATCAATTAAAGCATTGTTTACAAAAATCACTTTTCCTTGTAATCGAGCAATTCCTCTTCCCTTTGAATCAAGAGCATAAATTTTAACTTTTTCTTCCATAAAAACACCATCTTTATTATACAAAAAATTTTTTTATTTGTCGCATAGTTTTATATATTTTGTAAATAATAACAAGGAAGTAGAAGGTGAAATTATGGATCATATTAAAAGAAAAATTGATCACAACTTTAAATTCATTGAAGAAAATTTAGGAAATAGTGCTGATATCGTTAAAAGAAAAATGGAGGTAAATGGAACTGAAATTGGTTATATTTATCTAGAAAGTGTTGCTAGTGATGATAAAATTAGTAACTTTTTCATGAAAGATATTAGTAGCTATATAAAAAATAAAAAGAAACCTTTTTTTGATGAGATTTTTGATTCCCTAGAAAATACTATTCCAAATAGCCATTTAAAAGTAGTAGAAAAAAAAGAAGAACTCTTTTATCTTTTATCTGGTGGATATACTTGTATCTTTGTAGAAGGAGAAAAAAAAGCCCTTGCCATTGAAACAAAAACAACACTAGATCGAGGTGTACAAGAATCATCGAGTGAAGCGGTTGTAAGAGGTCCTAAGGATAGTTTTACTGAAAATCATAATGTCAACTTAGGTTTAATTCGAAAAAGAATTAAAGATAAAAATTTATGGATGCAAGAAATGAAAATTGGAAGAAGAACACAAAGTAAAGTGACTGTTTCCTATTTAAAAGATGTTGTCGATCCAAACTTAGTCGAAAGAATTATGCATGATTTAAAAAAAATTGATATAGACGGTATTTTAGATAGTGGTTATGTTCGTGAATTTTTACTAAAAGGAAAACGTTCCTTCTTCCCGCAATTTGTAAGCACAGAACGTCCCGATTTAGCTTCTATGTCTATCTTAGAAGGAAAAGTAGTCATTTTGGTTGAAAATAGCCCTTATGTTTTAATTGTTCCAGGATTATTAATTGATTTTATGCATACACCTGAAGATGAATACCAAAAACCAATCAATGTCACATTTGTCCGTATCTTAAGGACACTTTCCTTTTTTCTAACTATTTTTCTACCTGGATTATATGTTGCTCTTACTACATTTAACCAAGAAATTATCCCAAATGAATTATTGATTTCCTTAGCTGTACAACGAGAAGGAGTCCCTTTCCCAACCGCTGTAGAAACGCTTATGATGATTATTACCTTCGAACTTCTTAGAGAAAGTGACATTCGTATTCCTAACGCATCAGGTAGTTCTATTGGAATTGTTGGAGCCTTAGTTCTTGGTGAAGCAGCCGTTACAGCTGGTATCGTATCACCAATTGTCATTATTATTATCGGTGTTACTTCAATTAGTGGTCTACTATTTACCGATATTGATATGGTCAACGGAATTCGTTGGTGGCGAATTATTGTCGTTTTATTCTCATGTAGTATGGGTATTATTGGCTTCGTAGCTGTATTCTTACTATTTATCATTAAGCTATGTAGCTTAGAATACAATGGCGTTCCTTATCTTGCCCCTATTGCACCATTCAATTTAGAAGCCGAAAAAGATGCTATCGTAAAATTTCCACGTTTTAAATTAAAGAAAAGACCATCTTATTTAACAAATACAAATCAAACAAGATTGAGGGATAAAAATGAAAATTAAGTTCTATTTTATATGTTTATGTTTTTTCCTACTCACAGGATGTTATAACTATAATGAGCTAAATACATTGGCTATAGCAACGGGAATGTCTATCAATTATAAAGACGATCACTATGAAGTAAGTTTACTCATTGCCAATTCTAAACAAGCACAAGTTAGTTCTAAAGAAGGAGAATCTCAATCCATCGTCTATGAAGGAAAGGGAAGTACGATTAGTGAAGCTTTAAGAGAAATTGATGTCATTAGTCCAAAAAGTATTTATATTGGTCATTTATCATTCATTGTAGTTTCCGAATCTTTAGCAAAACAAGGTTTAATTGATAGTTTGGATTATCTTTTAAGAGATCCTGAATCCATTAAAAGATTCTACCTTATCATGGCAAGAAATGCAGAAGCAAAAGATATTTTAGAAATTGTAAGTCCTCTAGAATCTTTCCCAGCTCAAAGTATTTCTACAGCCATTAGTTTTTCAAGAGAATCACAAGCGGTTACTTCTACGATTCCTTATAGTAGTTTTATAGAAAACTTAGTAAAAAAGGGCGCAGAACCTATTTTAGCTACTATTGAATTAAAAGGAAACGCAAAAAAAGGAAAAAGTGCTGAAAGTCTTCAAAGCTCAACCCCTAAAGCCTATTTGCAACTGTCCACTTTAGCGCTTTTTAAAAAAGACAAATTAGTGCACATTACAAACGAAGAAGAAAGCAAAGGGATTAATGTCATTAATAATAATATCGGTGAACTTCTTTTGAACTGCCACTGTAGTGGAGGAAAAGCTGAAATTGAAGTTCAAAATTTAAAAACAAGTAAAAAAGTTTCTATTCAAGATGGAAAACCACATATTTTAGTGAAAGTAAAAGGAAAAGGTTCTCTTCAAGAAAGTACTTGTAAACTCGACTTAGAACAGGAAAAAAATATTCTTTCCCTAGAAAAAAAAGCAAACGAAGAAGTAAAGCGTTTAATGGAAAAAGCAATTGACGTTACTAAAAAGTTTGAAACAGATTCCTTTGGATTTGGAAATTTGATCTATAAGTTTCATCCTAAAATATTTAAACCGCTAGAAGAAAATTGGAATGAAGAAGGATTTAAAGAATTAGATATTTCTTATGATGTTGATATTCGATTAGAATTTAAAGGTTCTACAGAGTCTGGAATTAAGGAGAATTGATATGAAAGATAAATTACAATATTTTGAAATTGCTACATTAATTTATTTCTTTATTCGTGCATCCTTTATAGGAATTGGAATAAATTGTGTTCTATTTTATGGACAAGTAGATTCTTGGCTCAGTGCTCTTTTCGGAATGCTTATAGGAATTATTCCTGTATGTATCTATCTAAAACTTTCCACCATCGATACAAAAAAACATATTCATGAAATTATTAATATAGTCATGGGAAGTTTTTTTGGAAAAATCATTAGTTTTTTATTACTTGTTTTTGTTTTTTCCTATTCCGTAGTTTTATTTTATGATATTATTAATTTCATATCTTCAGAATACTTGCATAAAACACCCTCTTATATTATTGGTGCGATGATCCTAATTCCTATGATTTATCTGCTTACAAAGGGTCTTAGAACAATGTCTCGTGTTAGTATCATTCTATTTATAATTTCCATCATATTATATATTTTTAGCATCATTGGTTTAATTCCTGCATTTGATTCTACAAATTTACTGCCACTTTTAGAAAATGGAATCAAAAATCCTTTTATCGGAGCTTTAGGTTTTATGTCTTATACAGCTCTACCACTTTTTATTTTATTAATTATTCCTAGAGAAGATGTAGGAGAAAAAAAGATAGGAAAGAAAGTCATTTTTACCTTTTTAGGAGTCGCTTGTATTACATTTTTGGCGATTACTAATGTAGTAGGCGTTTTGGGTATTGATTTAGCGCTTCTATATCAATATCCAGATTATCAAATGTTAAGAAGAATTCAAGTAGGCGGATTTATTCAAAGAACAGAAAGTATTTTAGCAATTCAGTGGCTTCTTTGTTTATTTATGATGATTTCATTTTGCTTATTTTATTGTTTAAAAACAACCACATTTCTTTTTGGAAAAAAAGTAGAAAAAATAAAAGTATATTTTCCTTATATTTTCCCTATCCTTGTTCTATTTTTAAGTAGAATTTTATGGAGAAATAATACTATGTTTGTCAATTTCACGATTAAGCAATTTCCAATTTATACTTATATATTCTTATTTGGAATTCCTATTCTTATTTTAATCATCTATTACATAAGAAAACTTAAGAGAAAATTATGCTCTTAAGTTTTTGTGATTAATAAAATTATGTCTAAATGAGATGCAGTACACATATTAATTGGCAATACTTTATAAACTCTTATATGACAATATTAAATTTGAAATAAAAGATCAATATTCTTACATTTGCACAAATGCATGATTGCGATATTCAAAACTAATTTGTTATTTTTGCATATTTATACCCCTTCCCTTTAGAATTTGTAGTAGTAATTGTTATTTTATTACTAGTGGCTTTAACTAAAGCTATCGCACTGTTATGTCCTGAACCATCAACACTACGTTCCACCAAAAGGACATCACAACCAGAATAAGTATCTCCAGAAACCGCATTCGTTGTTCCTGCTTTATATAAAAGATAATATGCCCCTATTTCGGCTTGTATTTCTTTAGTTTTATCTGTAAAATCCCCACTATCAATCAATGCTGGACTACTCATAATACTTGGAGGACATGTTGAACAGCTAGATGCTGTTACTTTCCCTGAACCATTATGATACCCTGCTGGTATTGTATAGGTTCCTCCTGGTGCTATTGTCGCATTTACTGCTCCTTTATTCGACATTGAACCTGTTATCTTACTTCCATTTACATACGCTGTTTTTCCACTTAATATATCCCCTGCTCCCGCTGTCGCAGATGTTTGACTTGCGAGTGTCGGACAACAAGAAGAACAACTGGAATATCCCGTTTCTCCTGTTCCACTTACTCCTGCAATTGACTGTCCTTTTACAATTTTATCCGCTGTGATTCCTAACTTTTCTTGATAGTTATCAAACACGATTCCTGACGTTCCCCAAGTCCAATAATTGTTTGTTCCATAATATCCTGGCGAAACTCCTATTCTTAATTGAGTTCCCATCATTTGATAATCACTTGTTGACCACGCTAAACCCAATGTACCTGTATTATTTGTCCTATCTGGCATGGTGCCTGTAACCCTATTTCCACCTACTAAGGCTGTATGCCCACTTAGTATACTTCCAGCGCTTGCATTTCCATAATTTGCCTTATCATATAAATCATTTAAAGCTCCTTCGACTGTATCTTGATTATTCTTTCCATAACTTACTCCATTTGATGGGGGGTTACTACTTGCTGCATTTGTTCCTAATATAGCAA
>CAJTSN010000028.1:5175-21913 GCA_910578745.1 uncultured Bacilli bacterium | reverse complement strand
AGTCCAATAGAACTTAAAGGAACATCATATAAACTATCTGGCTATATCATTTATAGATGAGAATCTATTTTAAAGAAGTATTAAGTCGAAACGAATGATTTTCTTCGTTTCTTTTTGTTATAATAATGCAATATTTCTTTGTTTGAATGGTAATAAAAATAAGAAGTTGATTATAAAAATTTTGATAGACTGTTAAAATTGATAAAAATTGTAAATACTAAAAATGTTTACAGTTTTTTTGATTTGTAATTGGAATATTAAGGAAATTCCCTTGAAAAAAAACTGTTTTCGATATACAATAATAATAGAGAATGGGTGAATGTATGAAAAAAACAATAGAAGATTTTAATTTAAAAAGTAAAAAAGTAATTATTCGGGTCGATTTTAATGTTCCTATGAAGGATGGAAATATTACGGATGATAATCGAATAAAGGAAAGTCTAAAGACAATACAATATGCAATAGAAAACGGGGCAAGAGTGATTTTACTTTCCCACTTAGGAAGGGTAAAAGAAGAAAGTGATTTGGAAAAAAATGATTTAAGTCCAGTGGCTATACGTCTTGGAGAGCTTTTAAAAAAAGAAGTACTTTTTGTAGAAAGTACAAGGGGGCCAATTGTAGAAGTAGCCATTCAAAATATGAAAGACGGCGATGTTCTTCTTATACAAAATACAAGGTATGAAGATTTATATGGCAAATTAGAAAGTTCTAATGATGAAGAACTTGGCAGTTATTGGGCAAGTTTAGGAGATATTTTCATCAATGACGCTTTTGGAACATGTCATAGAGCTCATGCTTCAAATGTGGGAATTGCTTCCCATCTTCCAAGTGGTTTAGGTTTTTTAGTAGAAAAAGAGTTGAATCAGTTGACAGTTGCTCTTCAAAATGAGTTACATCCTTATACAGTAATTTTAGGAGGAGCCAAGGTAAGTGACAAGGTTGGCGTAATTGAATCTTTAGGAAAGAAGGCAGACTATATTCTTATTGGCGGAGCAATGGCTTATACATTTTTAAAGGCAAAAGGAATTGACGTAAAGTCATCTTTGGTAGATACAGAAAGCATACCTTTTTGTGAAGACATGTTAGAAAAATATAAAGATAAAATTATTTTGCCTATAGATAGTGTGAATGCAAAGGAAATTTCAGAAGAAAATATGCATACTTGTGAAATTGAATCCTTTAAAGAAAATGATATTGGATTAGATATTGGTCCTAAAACAGTTTCTTTATTTAAGGAGTATTTGCAAAAGAGTAAGCTTATCGTGTGGAATGGGACACTAGGTTATGCAGAATTAGAAGCCTTCTCTCATGGAACAAAAGCCATTTTAGACATATTAAAAGATATAGAAGCAATTAAAATTATTGGTGGTGGTGATACAGCTGCATCTGTGATTTCTCTAGGTTATAAAGACTATATGACACATATTTCTACAGGTGGGGGAGCTTCTTTGGAATTACTTGAGGGAAAGCAGTTGCCGGGTATTGTAGCTATAGAGGACAAAGATGAATAATATGGTTAAGAAGGTTGAGAGCTTTCTTTTGATTTTTATCTTCACAGCAATTGTACTTTACTTTTCCTTAAGAGATAATTATGAAGAAATTATAAAACAAATTGTTCATATCAATAAATTTTATTTAGGACTCGCCTTTTTATTAATTATCGCTTATTGGATATTTAAAGCGATTGTGATGCGCATTTCTACTAGAAAGTTTCGGGAAGATTTCACATTTGTTAAAGCTTTGCGTTTAGTCGTTGAAACCAATTTCTTTCATGCCATCACACCTTTTTCAAGTGGAGGACAACCTTATGAAATTTATGCTTTAACAAAACATAAATTAAAAGTAACAGAAGCAACAAATGTATCGATTCAAAATTTTATCGTCTATCAAATAGCGCTTGTATTTTTGGGGACAACGGCTGTTGTTTGTAATTCTTTTCTTCATATTTTTCCAAATAATCGTTTTTTGGGATATTTAGTAGCCGTTGGATTTATAGCAAATTTAGCTGTAATTATTTTACTATTTGTTATTAGTTTTACAAAAAAATTAAATCGCATTTTGGTTGATTTTGTAATAAAAGTTTTAAATAAAATAAGAATTGTAAAGGATAAAGAGAGAACCATTCAGAAATTTAATCAATATTTAATTGATTTTAATGAAGGCGCGAAAATTTTAGTAAAAGATAAAAAAATTTTTTGCTTTATGATTTTTTGCAATTTTGTGGCTCTACTTTTATTTTATCTCATTCCATTAGTTCTTCTATATGGAATAGGAGATATGGAAAGTATGAATGTTTATGAATGTGTTATTGCTTCTGCTTATATTATGATGATAGGTTCTTTTGTACCTATTCCCGGTGGAACTGGAGGGCTTGAATATGCCTTTGTTACTTTTTATTCTACCTTTATTACAGGTCCAATCTTAAATGCCATTATGCTTCTTTGGCGATTTATTACATATTATTTTGGAATGATAGTAGGGGCAATTACTTTAAATTTTAAAAGAAAGAAGGGATAAGATGAGAATAGGGATTTTTACGGATACTTACCCTCCATTTATCAATGGAGTCTCAACAAGCATTGTTAGTTTAGAGAAAGCCTTAAAAGAAGAGGGACATGAAGTTTTTATTGTAACTGTAAACCCAGATAACTTATCTTATCGTTATGAAAATGAAGAGAAAATTATACGTATTCCAGGAATTCCTATAGGTATATATGATTATCGTTTGACGGGAATTTATCCTTTAAAAGCGATTTCTAAAATTAAGGAGTGGCATCTTGATATCATTCATTCTCATACAGAATTTGGAATTGGTACATTTGCCCGTATTTTAGCAAAACAATTAGATATTCCTTTAGTTCATACTTATCATACGATGTATGAAGATTATATTCATTATATAACAAAGGGACACTTTGATCGCTCTAGTAAAAAAATTGTGGAATATTTAACTATGTTTTATTGTGACAAAACAGCAAAAGAATTGATTGTCCCTAGCCGAAAGACCTACAATTTATTTAAAGAAAAATATCATGTAGAAAAAGAGGTTCGCATTGTTCCAACAGGAATTGAAGTCGAACGGTTTTTTAAAGAAAATTTTAAAGAAAGTGATACACTTTCTTTAAAAAGAGAACTGGGATTAAATACAAATGATTTTGTGATACTCACTGTAGGAAGGCTTGCGGAAGAAAAAAATGTAGAATTATTGTTAGAAGCTTTGGAAAATATATCTAAAAAGGATAAAAATATCAAATTGGTGATTGTGGGAAGTGGCCCTGATTATGAAAAATATATTACATGGGTTATTGAGAGAAAATTAGAAAAAAATATTATTTTTACAAATGCAATTCCATGGGAAGAAATTCCTGCTTATTACCAAGTAGCGGACGTTTTTGCAACCGCATCGAAAACAGAGACACAAGGGTTAACAATAATTGAGGCAATGGCTTCTAGTAAACCAGCGATTTGTATGAAAGATGACGCCTTTTTAGATGTAGTGGTTGATGATTTGAACGGGAAATTTTTTGAGAATCGAAGCATGTTTGAAGATATCATTTTTACTTTGAAAAATGATAGAAAAAAGTTAGAATCGATGAGTAAGCAAGCACGATATACATCTGAGTCGCATTCTTTAAAGCATTTTGCTTTGAATATGTTAGATGTTTATCATATGTGTTTAAGGCAAGAACAGATGAAAAAATCATGGTTTGAAAGAATAAAAGATAAATTTAGGAAGAAAAAGAATTAAGGAGGGAGTTATTATGTCAAAAAAGATAATCATTGCAAATATGAAAACAAAATCAAATTTTAATGATATAAGAAAATATTTAAAAACATTAGAGGGAAGAATTACTTATTCTGGAGTTATTTTCATGCCTACAAGTTTGTATGCACCCTATTTTATAGAGAAAGGATACAAAGTAGGACTTCAAGATATCTTTTTTGAAAAAGAAGGTTCTTATACAGGAGAGATTTTACCAGTTCAAGCAAAAAGTTTAGGAATTAAGTATGTAATGGTAGGACATAGTGAACGCCGTATGTATTTAAATGAAAGCAATCAAACAATTAATAAAAAGATTAAAAATGCTTTAGAAGCAAAAATGGGAGTTGTTTTATGCGTTGGAGAGACAAAAGAAGAAAAGGCTTTGATGGAAACAAGAGAAGCGATTCGTAGACAACTTTTTACTGCTTTAAAGGGGATAGACAATTTGAAAAATTTAATTATCGCTTATGAACCCGTTTGGGCGATAGGAAGTGGGAAAATTCCATCAAAAAGAGAACTTGCAAAAACCGTTGATTTTATAAAGGAATTTGTTTGTGAAATCAAAGAGGGTGCGAAAGTAAAAGTCTTATATGGCGGAAGTGTTCGCAGTAAAAGTTTACCTATTTTTAATCAAATTGAAAATTTGGATGGCTATCTAATTGGAGGGGCATCGAATGATGCAGAAGAATTTCTAAAAATAATAGAGATGTGTGAAAAATAGAAAACGGAAACAATTTGTTCCGTTTTTTGTTGTTTTTCTCCAGTTTTTTTAAATAGAATGGATCGTATTTTCTATGGCCTGCGACAAGAAGTGACAAAAAAAATGCTTTCAAAACAATGAAATTTGTTGTATAATGATTCTATCATAGCAGTACTAGGGAAGGAGAATATTATGATTAAGGTACTTATGATTGATGATAACGAAAGTTTAGTCAACATGGTAAAGGAGTATTTTTGTAGTAATAGTAGTGATGTTAGTATTGTTTTAAGTGCATCAGATGGTTTAGAAGGAATGAAAATGATTGAAGAAAGCCAAGATGTGTATGATTTAATTTTGCTTGACTTAATTATGCCAAATAAAGATGGTATGTATGTGTTGCGCGAAATGAGCAAGCGAGGAATTGAAAAAGATGTTATTGTCTTGACAAGTTATAATGATCCAAAGGTCATTCGGGAAGTTTCTGAATCATTAGCCAGTTACTTTATTTTGAAACCATTTGATTTAGAAGATTTGGAATATAAAATCAAAAAAGTTGTAAATAAAGAAGAAACAAAGAAAGAAGCGATTGATTTAAAATATGGAAATTTACAACTTTCGATTACGAAAATTCTACATGAACTTGGAATTCCATCTCATATTAAAGGATACCAATATATTCGAGAAGGCATTGGTATTGTTTATAACAAGCCAGAGACTGTAGGAGGAATTACAAAAGAGTTGTATCCTGAGTTAGCAGCAAAATTTGATACGACGGTCTCAAGAGTAGAGCGAGCTATAAGGCATGCGATTGAGGTGAGTTGGAATCGTGGTTCTTGGGATTTAATGGAAGAGATTTTTGGACATAGTGTTGATATCGATCGTGCGAAACCAACGAATTCTGAGTTTATTGTGACAATTGCAGATAAATTAAAATTAGAAACAATGAAAGTGTAAAATCATTGTTTTTCATTTGCAAGTAAATCATAGATATGATAATATAAGTATAAGAGGGATATATGAAAAATGAAGAAATTTTAGACATATTTTATAATTATATATTAAAAGAGGCAGCTTCTGGGGTTGTTGATTGTTTTATGAAATATAATATATGTTTTTCAACAATTATACGAGAATATGGAATAGAATATCATGCAAAAAGGAAAAGGAAGAGTTGTGCATTCCTACTTTAGATATCAATAATGTAAAGGAATTTAATCGTTTACTTTTAGATTATGTAAAAATATCTTGTGCATTTTATCCAAGTAATCATTTTTGTGAAGAAGTTCTTGATGGAAGCTATTATCAAGAAGGAAAAATTTGTAAAGAAAAAACGATAATGACTCTTTTGTTTAGTAATGCTACTTATGAAGATTTTACGAACCCTATTCATTTTTTATCAAAGAGAATTGCGTATTTTATAGAAAGACCATTCTTTAGAGAAAAGATAGAATTAGGTTATTCTTCATTATTAGGTGGAAATATAGATGTGGTAATTGAAAGAGATGAGTTAGTCAATGAAACCTTATTGTATTCAATTACTGCTCAAAAATGAAGAGGAAGTGTATAAACTTTCTAAGATAAATTTTGGAATGACTCATGATGAAGTGAATTTGTATTCTGTTTGTAATAAAAATGGTTGTGCAAAGGCCTATGGTAAAAAGGTGAATATTGTGAGTATTTTGCCAGTAAGATGGAATGCTAAGTATTTTGCCAATAGGAAGAAAAGTCATGAAGATATGGAATTATTACAAAAATAGGAGAATGAACAATTTCGGATTCAAATGAATTTAACAGAAAAACGGTTAAGAACATTTAATCGAGTTGTTTCTATGCGTAAGGATATAGATATAACGTATTATTCCTTCGAGTAGGATTCTACTTTAGGATTAAAAATAAAGGATAATGAACCATTCATTACAAATGTATTATTTAAAGAAATAGAATTTTTAATGGATAATCATTTTATACAGGGAAAAATAAAATAGGAGATGGTAGAATGAAGCCAGTTGTTTTATGCATATTAGATGGAGTTGGCATTCGTGATGAGGGAAAAGGAAATGCTTTTAAAAATGCACAAAAACCATTTTTAGAAAGTTTGTGGCAAAACTATCCTCACTGCTTATTAGAGGCAAGCGAGATGTCAGTGGGACTTCCTAAAGGGCAAATGGGAAATAGTGAAGTAGGACACATGAATATTGGGGCAGGGCGAATTGTTTATCAGCCATTAGAACTGATTAATCAAGAAATAGAAAAAGGAACCTTTTTTGAGAATGAAACTATTTTGAAAGTGATTGCCCATACAAAAGAGAACAAATCCAAATTACACATTATGGGACTTATCAGTGATGGTGGCGTTCATTCTTCTATTGAACATTTGATGGCTATGCTTGATATGTGTAAAAAGGAAAATGTAAAGAGGCTTTATCTTCACTTATTTACGGACGGACGAGATGTTTCTCCAAAAAGTTCTTACAGTTATATTCATAAAGTTGAAGAAAAGTTAAAAGAAATGGGCATTGGAAGTATTGCTTCCATAACAGGTAGATATTATGCAATGGATAGGGATAATAACTATGATCGTTTAAGGAAAGCTTATGATGTAATTGTCAATAATGTGGGAGAAGTGCATACATCGATTCAAGAATATATTGAAGAAAGTTATGAAAAAAATATCACAGATGAATTTTTACTTCCAGCTAAATTTGTAGAAAATGGAAATGTAGAAGAAAATGATGGAATTCTTGTTTTTAATTATCGGCGTGATCGTTTGAGAGAATTATTTACAGCGATTACCAATCCTGATTTTAATGAAATGGAAGTGACAAAGTTTTCGAATGTGAAAGTGGTAACTATGTTGCCTGTTGTTGAATCTGTAAAAGCGGCTCATGCGTTTGAAAATCCAAATTTAGTTCATTTACTTGGAGAATATGTAAGTGAACAAGGACTTAAACAACTTAGAATTGCGGAGACAGAGAAATATGCACACGTTACATTTTTCTTTGATGGAGGAAAGGAAGAGGATTATTTGAATGAAAAAAAGGTACTTATTCCCTCTCCTAAAGTTGCGACTTATGATTTAAAGCCAGAAATGAGTGCTTTAGAAGTTACAGAAGTATTATTGAATGAATTAGATAACGATTATGATTTGATTATTCTAAATTATGCCAATGGAGATATGGTAGGACATACAGGCGATTATGATGCAGCCATAAAGGCAATTGAATGTCTAGATAGTTGTGTCGAAAAAATTTATGATAAAGTGTTAGATTTAGGGGGAATTCTTTTTGTGACGGCCGATCATGGAAATTGTGAAGAGATGATTGATGATCATGGAAACATAGTTACCAGCCATACAACAAATAAAGTTCCTTTCGTGTTGACTAAAAAAGGATATAAATTAAAAGAAGGAAAACTTTGTGATATAGCTCCTACTATTTTGGACATATTACAAGTGGAAAAACCAATAGAAATGACAGGAGAAAGTCTTATTATCGAAAGAGGATAATTCTTTTAAATAGATTTTCTTCTTATAAAAAAGAAAAGAATTAGGGAATCGTTTTAAGAGAGCCATTTCTTATTATTTACTATCTTTTTCTTTAAAAATACTTTATAATAAGGGTAGGTGAGAGTATGAAAGAACAGATTATAGAAATATTAAAAGAAAGTAAAAAAGCACTATCTGTCCATGAGATAAATGATTTTATGAATCTAACAACGGTTGATGAATTTAAAGAGCTTTTGAAATGTCTAAATGAAATGGAAGATTCTTTAGAAATTTATAAAACAAACAAAGACAATTTCATGTTGTTTGAAAATAGTCATTTAAAAGTAGGAAAGGTGATTGCAAAGAAACAAGGTTATGCCTTTGTTGATGTTGAGAACGATGAAGATATTTTTATTCCACAGTCCAATTTAAATGGTGCAATTCATGGGGATAAAGTCATTGCGGAAGTTACAGGAAAAACAGAACGTGGATTTGATGGAAGAATTGTAAAGATTGTGGATCGAACATTAAAACAAGCAGTAGGAGAATTTTACTATCATAAAAATACACCTTGTGTGAAATTAGATGATGAGAAAGTTCATTTAGAACTTATTATAAAAAAAGAAAAGACAATGGGTGCCATGGATGGGCATAAAGTATTGGTTAAAATTACTCGACCAATAAAACCAAATGTCTATGAAGGGGAAGTTCTTCGTATTTTGGGTCATAAAAATGATCCTGGGGTTGACATTTTATCGATTGTTTTAAAATATGGAATTCGTGATTCTTTTTCAGAGAAAGTGATGAGGGAAGTTGATTCTCTTCCTAATGAAGTATTGGAAAGTGAAAAAATAGGTAGACGTGATTTAAGGGACGAAATGATTTTCACTATTGATGGTGCAAAGACAAAAGATATTGATGATGCGATTAGTTTAAAAAAATTAGAGAATGGCAATTATGAATTAGGTGTTCATATTGCTGATGTAAGCCATTATGTTAAAAAAGGAACGAAGTTATATGAAGAAGCTTTACAAAGAGCGACGAGTGTCTATTTAGCAGACCGTGTAATTCCTATGCTTCCACATAAATTGTCCAATGGGATTTGTTCACTAAATCCCGGGGTGGATCGTTTAGCGCAATCTTGTGTTATGGAAATTGATAAAAAAGGAAAAATTTTGTCTTCAGAGATTTTTGAAAGTCTTATTCGTTCACGTAAACAAATGACCTATGAAAATGTAAATAAGGTATTAGAGGAAAATGTTGTTCCAGAAGGATATGAAGAATTTGAAGACGTATTAAAACAGATGGCGGAACTCGCTTCTATTTTGAGAAAAGAAAAAATGGCTAGAGGTTATATTGATTTTGAAATTGAAGAACCAGAAATCGTAGTGAATGAAAAAGGAGAAGCGATTGATGTTGTATTAAGAAATCGTGGTATAGGAGAGAAATTGATAGAAGACTTTATGATCGCTGCAAATGAAGCAGTAGCCACGACGATTTATTTTATGGATTTGCCATTTGTTTATCGTATTCATGGAGAACCTAGTGAAGAAAAAATTCGAAATTTTTTAAGTTTTGTTGGAACACTTGGTTATACAATAAATGGAAAAGTAAAAGAAATTACTCCAAAAGAAATGCAGAAGATCTTAGAGTCATTAAATGATAAAAAAGAGTTTTCTATGCTTTCTAATTTATTACTTCGTAGTATGCAAAAAGCGGTTTATGATACAGTCAATATTGGACATTTTGGACTCGCTAGTAAATATTACACACACTTTACATCTCCAATTAGACGTTTTCCAGATACGACTGTACATAGACTCCTTAGAACGTATCTTTTTGAGCAAAAATTAGATATGGATACCATTCGAGCTTTGGAACCAGAATTAAAAGAAATTGCGCTTCATTCTTCTGAAATGGAGAGAACGGCTGTTTCCTGCGAGAGGGAAGTCGATGATATGAAAAAGGCCGAATACATGGAAAAACATGTGGGAGAGCTATTTACAGGTATGATTAATACAGTTACAAATTTTGGTTTTTTTGTAGAGCTTCCTAATTTGATTGAAGGACTTGTTCATGTAGATGATTTGACGGATGATCATTATTCCTATGATGAGAGTTTACAGAGTTTGATAGGTATAAAAAACAAAAGAGGGTATCGATTAGGAGATACGGTCGAGGTGATTGTAAAGAGGGCTTCCAAAGAAGAGAAGATTGTTGACTTTGTCGTTGCAACAGATAAGAATAAAGAACTATATTTAAAAAAATAGGTGATTTATATGCGAAAACCACAATTTATCCAAAGAGATAATAGAAAGCGTATTTTTTTCTTAAGTTTAACTATTGTTCTTTTACTGCTTCTAAATTTTCTTTTATCTTTTTACATTTGGTTTCGTCCTAGTCATACTGCCTATGAAGTAGGAGATAGAACCCCTATTCCTATACGTCAAAAAATCTCTATGATTGCTGTTGGAGATGCTTTGATTCATGATGGTGTATATAAAGATGCGAAAACAAATAAGAAGGGGGAAGATGGATATTTTGTGTATGACTTTAAGCATATGTTTACAGAAATAAAAGATATTCTTGCTCCTTATGATTTAAAGTTTTATAATCAAGAAACGATTATTGGTGGAAAAGATATAGGTCTTTCTTCCTATCCTACTTTTAATTCTCCTGATGAGATAGGTCTTGATTTAATGGATACAGGTTTTAATATTGTTAATTTGGCAACAAACCATACCTTGGATAGAGGGGAAAAAGCGATCCTTTATTCAAGAAAATTTTGGAAAGGGCAAGATGTTCTAGCCGTTGGGAGTTATGATTCTCCCTTAGATCATGATGAGGTTGTTATTCAAGAAAAAAATGGAATAAAATACGCTATTTTAGGGTATACAACGGTGACGAATGGACTTAAAGTACCTAATGGAAAGGACTATTTACTAAATGTCTATGATGAAGAAAAGGTAAAGGAAGATATTGAAAAACTACGGGATAAAGTTGATGTCTTGCTTGTTTCAATGCATTGGGGAATCGAATATGTACATGAACCGGTTGCTTCACAAAAAGAGATTGCTTCTTATTTATCTTCTTTAGGTGTGGATGTTATTATTGGACATCATCCACATGTAATAGAACCTATCGAATATATAGGAGATACACTTGTAATTTACTCATTAGGCAATTTTATTTCTGCTCAAGAAGGAACGATGAAAAGGGTAGGAATGATTGCTGCTTTTGATATAGAAAAAGTGGTAAAGGGAAGTGATAAAAAAGTAAGCATTACGAATGTAAAAGCAGATCTACTTTGGACGCATCATCAAAAGTATAAAAATTTTAAAGTAATTCCTTTTTCACATTTGACAGAAAGTGAACTTAAAGATCATGAATCTATTTATGAAAACTATAAAAAATATGTATCGAACGATACTCGGGTTCAAATTGGATTTATAAAGTAGGTGATAAAGTGATAGAGATAAATAATAGAAAAGCCAGATATGATTATGAAATTTTAGAAACGATAGAAGCAGGGATTGCTTTAACAGGTACTGAAGTCAAGTCAATAAGAAGTGGAAACGCTAATTTAAAAGATAGTTATGCAATTATTCGGAAAAATGAGGTTTATTTACTAGGCATGCATATTAGTCCTTATAAAGAAGGCAATATATTTAATCATGAAGAATTACGGACTAGGAAGCTTTTGCTTCATAAAAAAGAAATTCTTAAATTGAATGATAGAATTACAATGGATGGAATTACACTTGTTCCTATAAAGCTTTATTTTCATAAGAATCGGGCAAAGATTTTGTTGGGCATTGCCAAGGGTAAAAAAATGTACGATAAAAGAGAAACGATAAAGAAGAGAGATATGGAAAGAGAAATCAGAAAGGAATATAAATCTTTCTGATTTTTTTATATTTTTAAAATACTTATTTAAATTGTAATAGGGGATACAATAAAGAAGGGAGAATATGTTTTCTTCTTCCTTGCTCCTTAGTAATAACGAATTTTCTTTTTCCCAGATTCACATAAGCTGACAATTTTTTTTTAAATCTTCATCATAATTTTTATGTTCTTTTTTCATAGACACTTTCTCCCTTCATTGATATTTCTAGTATACTATTATTCAAGATTTTCGTGTCTATATATCTATCCTAACACCATTGTTTTATAACCAATATTTAGTGCGAGTGATGTAGTTATTTACAACTTTTTCGAAAGATTTTTTTAATTGAAGATAATTATTATTTTATAAAATACTTAGTTTATTGTAAAAAAACAAAGTCTCTAATTTTACCTTATTTTAATTATTTATTTCCAACAATTACTTTTCCATCTACATTACATATATAACAATTTGGTAATTTTGATATTATTTTATTTAATGCTTTTGGATTATTTTCAAATTTTCTTCCTATTAATACTCCTTCAATTAGTTTAGAAGGTAATCCAAACATAATTGCTGATTCTCTATCTGTTGTAGAAGCATCTTTATTAAATCTTAAATCAATGAATTTTGGATAGTATCTATAATCTAAAAATTCTTCTAATGTTTCAGCTTCAAGTTCAGTATTCCAAACATCTCCATATGAAATTTTCTTTGCATAATCGCTATCAGTATTCAAAATAAATGCTACCTGTGATTTATTAGATACTAAGCTAGGTAAGTAAGTAACTTCTTTTGTTTTGTCTCCCCACCATATATAAGTTTCTGGATCATCATTAACTTTTTCAGTTATTTCATCAAATTTATGATATGGAATCAAAAAACTTTCTTGATATGCTTCTAATCCTCTACCTTTTTTACAAACAATAGTAAAACCGCTATAATCTATAATGTAATCTTTCAATAGCATATCTTTCTTTATATTCCATACTCCAACACTATTTTTAATTTTATTTTGTCCAGGAACTGCATTTTTAGAAAAATCTGTACTTATAAAACCATTATCAACTATCCAATCAAATTCTCCGAAGCCTTCTCTGATTCCATGTATAAAAGTTCCTTTTTTTAAAAATACATCTTCACCAATAGAATATTTATTTTTTGTATTAATTACTGTATTATCATAAAATAATTCTATATTATTTAATACTAATTCTAGAGCTTTTCCTTTGAAGTTTTTGTTAGCATAGTTAATATAATCTTGTTTATTCTTCATTAAAAATCCCTTCTTCCTTTAATTTCTGTATTACATATAAATAGCATTTATCAAATAAATTATCTAATTCTTTTTGATTAAACAAAAGATACTTATATTTATTATCATTATCATCATCACTTAATTTATTAAATTCTTTGAAACCACCATTATTTAAATAATTAATTCTATGTTCTATATTTTTCTTAGAATAAAATTTGTCAATTAATATATCTGAATTTTTTAATATTATATCTGTATCTTTTGGAACATATAAATTTTCACTATTATAAATGTATCTTCCATATTTCTCTAAATCTTCATGTTTATACTTTAATGATTCTCTAAAATTTTTTGATATATCAATAATATTGCCATCATTACATTTAATACCAATTATATTTTTATTTTCATCTTGAATCCATTTGTTTGTGTATATATATTCATTGTAAAATTCATCTGTTAATATATGACAATAATATCCTACAATCATTGGGTTATCAAATTTGTCTTTGTAATCATTTAAAAATTGTTTCAAATCGATTTCTAATTCATTTGGGCATTTATTAAATCGAATACCAGTATAATAATGTGCATATTTTCTAGTATAAATTGAATCGTCATCCACATCTGGTATTAAATTTCCAAAAGTAAATAAATCTATATTCAATTTTAATTTATTATTTATTTGTTTTGCTAACTTTAAATGTATTCCCCAACTTGGCATATTACCACTCCCATGAATTCTGCTTTTTATTTTTCTATTTCTCAACATCAATTCTTCTTTGTTTTGCTACAAAAGAAAAATCTCTACCTAATTCTAATAAAAATTTGGATATATGTTCTAATAAAATAGATTCAGCCTGTTGTCTATATTTGTCAACAGCCCAATTAATTCCAGAAATAGAATTGATATTTATCGTTCAGTTGAACAAGTGTCCAACTGAATTCCTTTATGGTGGAACTGACTGAACAAAAAACAAACTCTTTTGTATTTATGGTTTTATTTTGAGTATTCATTTGTAACATTTTTATTTTCTACAACTGAAACAAAATAATCTTTATTTTCATTTGTGCTCCAATTTTTTAATTGAGTTGTATCAATATCTACTAATGAGTATTTCCTTTCAAAGTCTAACATTTTAATATAGGCTATTTTAAGAGTATATATTCTAGTAAAATCATGTTCTTTCTTATCACTTTTTGCAATAATTTCTTTTTCCTTTTCATTAAAGCATGTATCTAATATTTCTAAATCATAAAAATAATGTTCGATACAAATCCCAACTGCTACTTTAGAAGTAGCAATAGCACTAAGCTTTTGGCTCGAACTTAAGTTAAAATATACTTGTTTTCCTACTAACGATGGTTTGCCATTTTTACTGTATAAAAGTTCATAATCTTTTATATTATAATTAAACTCTAGCACTTTTTTTAATAAATCATGTCTATTCATTTCTTTAACTCTTATACCCAAAGACTATATAACCCTTCTTTCTAGAATTGGCTAAATTAATTTTATATTTCATACAAACATTTTTGTTTGTTTTATAACCACATGGTGGAGATGAGGAGATTCGAACTCCTGTCCGAATATATTAGCCAGATAAACCTCTACAAGCTTAGTTTGTTAAAAAATGTCCTAAAAAACTTTGTAACAAACAACAATTTTTTTAGTAAGCTCTAATTTTCACCAAAGATATTGAGCATATCTTTAGCAATCTTATCTATTATGAACCCAACTAAGCTTCGATAAGAGAAAGCATAGAAGAGCCTGTTACCTTATTATAATTAGGCAAAAGCAACAGTTCCAGTAGTACGGAACATGTTACTGAAAACAGTTTTAATTTTATTTGCGTTTATTTTTTTGTGTACGTGACGTGTACATTCGACTTGCCATTTAAATTCTAATATATTCGTCGAAACCAGACATCCCCATTTCTATTCAATTATAACATATATTTTTTGATTATACAATTCGTTTTGTATGCGCTTTATGATAAATGTGATTTTCAAAAGGGAAAATGATTAAAATTTCTCTATTCGACTAGGATATTTTTTGATAAATCGTTTAATTATATGTTATACTAGGTATACTTAAGTGTTCATTTTTTGAAAATTACGATGGGAAATTGAGGTACAATTTATGATGAATGATGCATTGATTAGAAAAAAAATATTAAAAGCGATTGCCGCTTCGGATTATATGAAGGGGAGAAACTATAATTCCACTTTTATTAAAAAGAATGAAAAAATTACATATAGTAATCAAACACAGTATAGGTTTACCGTTCGCTCAGAGAGTTTCGCTAATACTCCTTATCATGTTTGGATAAATTTTAATGAAGAAGGGGAAATTTTCAAAGTGAGTTGTGATTGCTTGCAATTTGACAAGACGAGAAGTTGTAAACATGTTGGCGCATGTCTTTGGCATTATAGAGAAGAGCTTTTTGGACAAAGACCAATGGGGTATCAAGAACAGTTAACAAAGAATATATTTGATTATTTGTTGAAGGAAACAGAAAAAAAATCGAAATCATCATTCAATAAAAAGGTGAATTTTGAATTATATTTAGTAGCTGACAATTTCTACCCTTATTATGATAATGAAATAGAGATTTATTTTAAAATAGGTATGGAACGATTGTATATATGTCGGGGAACAAAAGCGAGAAATATGTTGGAAACCATTTATGAGGGTGGGAAGTTATGTATTAGTAAAAGTTTTACTTTAGATATGGAAGAGCATTTTCTTACACAAGAAGAAGAGGAAATTACTCAATTTTTATATGAGGTGTGCAGAAGTAGAAATTTTAATTATAGTGGGAATGCTTTAACAATTAGTGGGGGCCTTACGAAGCAATTTTTGCGTATTTTAAAGGGAAAATCTTTTTACTTAAATGATTATTTCATTTCTGAATATAAGAATGAATTTCCACTTGACGTTACATTTGAAAAAAAAGAAGGTAAATATAGTGTAAAGTTAGATACACTTGATAAACTTCAAATTGTAACTAGTGACTTTGAATATGTACAGATAGAAAACGTTTTATACCATGTTCAAAAAAAAGCACGTCCTTTCCTACAAATCGTATTTAGTCAAAAACTCAATGAACTACAGTTTAGAGAGGATTCTTTAGAGGAATTTAAAAATTGTATACTTCCTCTTGTAAAGGATAAAATTACAGTTGACTCTTCTATTACTGAAGTTGTTATTTCTGGAACACCTAATGTAAAACTTTATTTTGATGTATATCAAGATTGCATTATATGTCATCCTAAATTTATCTATGCGGAAGAAGAAATTGATTATTTTGATACTACAAATACAAAAATTGTAAGAGATGAGACTTATGAGAAAGAAGTTGTACAGAAAGTTTGTGGGTATGATTTTGTAATAGAAAATAATAGAATGATTTTGAATGAGTTAGATTCTATAGTTTATTTTCTTGAGGAAGGGTTAAAACAAATTGGAGATATTTATGAAATTTATACAACAGAGAAATTGAAAAATGTTGATATCATAAAAAAGACGAGTGTGTCAAGTTCTTTTTCTATTGGAAAAGATAATATTATGAGCTATTCTTTTGACTTAGGCAATATTGATTCAAAAGAAATAGAAAAAATATTTTCGGCTATGGAAAGAAAAA
>CAJTSN010000028.1:0-5165 GCA_910578745.1 uncultured Bacilli bacterium | reverse complement strand
TGATATCTTAACGTTAGAGAAAAATGAAAATCTTTTTGAATTTAAGGAACTAGTAGAGGATTTAGAGTTAAAAGGGGATACTCTAGAAGAAGGGCAGATTTCGAAATATAAAGCAATTTACTTAGATAGTTTGAAATTGAATGAGAATTTTCATATAAAGACGAATAATTTATTCAAACAATTGGTAGATAACTTTTATGCTTATAAAGATAGTCAAATTTCATTGACGACGAAGGAAAAAAATTTACTACGACCATATCAAATAGAGGGAGTTCGATGGCTTTATACATTAACAAAGACGGGATTTGGTGGCATTTTAGCAGATGAAATGGGACTAGGAAAATCAATTCAAACCATTTACTATATGCGAGAAATGTTAAAAGAAAATTCACAATATAAATTTTTAATTGTAGTGCCGACTTCTTTAGTCTATAATTGGGAAAATGAATTTCAAAAGTTTGCCCCTGATATGAGATATAAAGTGCTAGTAGGTTTAAAAAGTAAGAGATGGAATGAAAAAATAGATGATGTGAATATTTTAATTACTACTTATGGATTGCTTCGAGAGGATAAAGAGTTTTATCAAGAAATTTCTTTTAAGACAATGATTATTGATGAAGCTCAAAATATTAAAAATATTAATACAGAAATTACTAAAACCGTGAAAGGAATTAAGGCAGAAACAAAATTTGCTTTAACAGGGACTCCTATTGAAAATTCTGTTTCAGAATTGTGGAGTATTTTTGATTTTATTATGCCAGGATATCTAGGTACAATTAAAAGTTTTGAATCAAAATTTAAAATTTCAGATTTAGAACAAGATAGTCAAAAAATAAAGATTTTAAATAAACAAATTCAACCGTTTATTTTACGAAGATATAAAAAGGATGTTATAAAAGATTTACCAGATAAGATTGAGAACAATATTTATGTTGAATTGACAGATTTACAGAAGCAAATTTATTTAAAAGAATTGGAATATGTGAATGAAGAAATGGATTCGATTTTACAAAATGGTGGAATTTCTAAGGCAAGATTTTTGATTCTAAAATTATTGACAAAATTACGTCAAATTTGTATAGACCCACAGATTGTGTATAAAAATTATATAGGTGGTAGTGGGAAAATGGAAGAATTTGTGCATGTGGTAAAAACGAGTGTTGAAAATGGTCATAAAATATTAGTGTTTACTAGTTTTAAAGAAGCTTTGTCTTTAGCGCAGAATCGACTTAGTAAAGAAGGAATAACTTCGTATCGAATTGATGGTAGTGTATCTTCTAAAAAACGAATGGAGCTTGTTCAAAGTTTTAATGAAGATAAGACAAATGTTTTCTTCATTATGTTGAAGGCTGGTGGAACAGGTCTTAATTTAACAGGAGCGGATGTTGTGGTTCATCTAGATTTATGGTGGAATCCACAAGCAGAGAATCAAGCTACGGATAGGGCACATCGCATTGGTCAAAAGAATGTTGTAGAAGTTATAAAATTTATTTCAAAAGGAACCATTGAGGAAAAAATATTAGAATTACAAAATAAGAAAAAACTTCTTTCTGATAAATTAATTGATTCAGAAATAGAATCTAAGGCTTTTTCTAAATTAACGGAGAAGGATATAAAAGAGCTATTGAGTATAGGAATGAAGTAATTGCAAAGAGAAAGGAGAACATTTTTTTCTTTTTGAAAGCAATAGAGTTACATTTATTATTGCCGAATACCCCATCATGGTATATAATAAAGGTTGAGGTGATACACATGGAAAATAAAAAAGCATATATAAGAAGAATGAATATAATTGCAGGTCAAATTAATGGAATAAAAAATATGATTGAAGAAGAGCGAACTTGTAATGATATTTTGATTCAACTTGCGGCGTTAGATCGTTCATTGAAAAGTTTAGGAAATGAGATATTTAAGGAATATTTATCCACTACTTTTGTAGAAGAAATAAAGAAGGATAATTTAGAAATATTAGAAAATGTCGTTGATTTGTGTAATATGATTAAATAATAGGAAAAAGATGTCATCAAAAAAGTGAATCAATTTTTTCTTTTAAAAGGGGTATTTCATATTTTTTAATGAGAATGTTATATTATTATTGACTTTTTTAATTTTATTCTTTATAATTACAATAGCGTGATAATATCACGCAGGCGCTCTTACGGTTTATAATGTGAGAGTGTCCAACCAAAACCCCCTGAAGAGTCAGCGAAAGCTGGCTCACTTTTTGTTTTGACTTGAATTTACAGGGGTTTCTAAAATTCATATTTTATAAATTATTGCTTTCAACTACCAATCAACTACCAAAATCCTATATTGAAGGTTCAGGATAAGTTAGTTTATTTATGGTATTTACAGCATCATAAAGTTTATCTTTGAACATGTGGGTGTAAGTGTCTAGGGTTTCTTCAATAGATGCATGACCTAAAAATTGAGATACAACAGCAATGTTTGCATTATTATTTATGAGTAAGGATGCACAACTATGTCTAAAATCGTGTAACCTTATTCTTTTTATATTTGCATTTTTTGCTATTTCTATATTTTTGTGTCTCATTTGATAAAAAGTTATAGGTATAAATCCTCCAAAGATAAACCAGTTATCATTAAAATCAGCAAATTGTTTTTGCTCTTCATATAATTGTTTCAAATCAATAAAGAGTATTTCAGCAATGGGTAAAATCCTGTTGCTTTTTTCAGTTTTAGGTTTTGTAAGTTCATAAATGGTAGAGGATTCAGATCCATTTGTTACAGCTTGTTTTGTAACTGATAACCTTTTATCATTCCAATTAACATCTTTCCATTGTAATCCTCTAGCTTCACCTCTACGAAGTCCGCAGTAATACAAAGTTTCATACATACACTTAATCTGTAAATTAGGTGCAGAAGATATAAATTGATTAAATTCTTCTAAAGTATAAAAGTCCATTTCTTTCTTTATATCACTTGCTGAAGTAAAAGGTTCCATTCGACCATAAAACTTATTCATATTGAATCCATAGGTTTTAACAGCCCAATTAATGACTATCTTTAAAAACTTTTGGATTTCATTTTTGTAACTATTTGAAATGTCGGTTTTCATCATTTCAGTTCTCCACTTTTGATAATGAATAGCATCCATATCTTTTAATTTAACTTTATCAAACATTCCAATATATTTAATTCTATCTCGATAAGTTTTTAAGGTTGAGTATCTTACAATATCTTTTTGAACTTCGTAATACTTGGTGTATAATTCTTTAAAGGTCATATTCATATCACCCTCAAATACCTCAGACATTTTTAAATATTCTTTTTCAGCCCGTTTTGCTTCTGCTTCAGTTTTATATGCTTTGGAAAACTTCTTGTGTTTTTTACCATCCAACCCCGTTTCCCAAACATACCATATATATTTTCGACCATCTTTGGTCCATTTCTTTTCTTCTAATAGTCTAACTGCCATTTATATTCCTCCTTTGCTTAGTTTAGACTATTCACGCACTTCAATTGGTAGTTTACCATAATTAAGTGTTTTCTCCAATAGAAGTGTGGATAGTTTTACCTTTCTATTTCAAAATCATCTTTATTTTTGTTGTTTTTGCCATAATAACCATGATTAATAGCGTCTGCTATATCTTCATAATCTTCTAATCTTTCTTTAGGTTTATCTCGTTTTAAAACTTTATCTATTGCTTTACACATTTTCTGAAAAAGATTTTTCCACTTATTAACTTCAGTTTCTAATTTAGATTTTAGACTTTCAATATTGTTATTTAATATATCTACTAATTCACTTAATTTACTAATTTCTTCTTTTTGATCTTGAATAGTAGATTTTTGTTCTTTAATAATTTCATTCCTTTTTAATAGTTCCTTATTGTTTTTGAAAGTCTTATTTTCTTCAGTAAGTTTGTTTATTTCAATATTTTTATTGGTGTTATCAGTAGATAAGATAATTACTTTATGCTCTAAACCTCTTGTGTATTTTATGATTTTAAAAACATCTTCTTCTTTATATCCACCAAATTTTCTTTTAACAGGATTTAAAAGTTTTTTGTTACTATCATTATTTTCGATATTTTTAAGCCCATTTTTAGAGTTCTCTATAATCTTTAAGGTGTTTTCTTTTTCTTTGTTTAATTCTTCTAATTCAGCTTTTTTCTCGGCTATATCGTAATCTAGTTTTGTTTGATTTTCTTTATTAGCTCCTATATCACCACGATAAAGATTAAAGCCTTTTTCGGTGATAAACTTGTTAAAGTCATTTTGCATTTGATGAAATGATAATTTGTCACCTTTATCTTTCCAAAATTGATCGTTATTTAAAAAATTACCTTCAATTTCATCATAGATGATTTTTCCTTTATTATCACGAAGTAATTTAGAGACTGTTGAAGTAGTACCATCTTTCTTTTTTACTTTTTCTTTGATAACATTCCCGTTTTTATCTTTTACAAAGCATTTCTTTTTAACTTTATTAACAACAGGAATGAAGTAGGCCTGTAGGTGAGGTGTATCTTCATCGTAATGAATTTGAGCAAGAAGTATATTTTCTTTTCCCACATAACTTTTTAAAAATTCCATACAATAGTCAAAAAAGTGGGTTACAGCGTTTGGTATATCTTCTTTTGATTTTATAACAGGAATCATTACAGCTTGTCCTTTTTTATCACCTGTATGATAAGTTCTACCACTATCTTTAAATTTCATTCCAAGAATTTGAAAAAACTCAGGACTACTTGTAAAAACTACACCATTTAATAAATTAGTATTAGGTCTATCTAAATATTTGATTTTTCTTTTCTTTAAAGTTGTTTTTACTTCCTGATATAAATTTGGTTGAGTTAGTGATATATATTCAACATTATATTTAGTTCTCGTTTCTTCATAATTTCCAGTACCTTTTCTATCAGACATTTCTTTTCCAATATTATAAAGATCATCTTTCTTATATTGAGTTTCTACTCGTACTACTTGTTTGCCATCATACAATTTTTATCCTCCTTTGTTTATGCTTCTTTAGTAGTAGAGGTCATTCTTGGCCTATCTCACTAGGGCATAGCCCAATCGTGAGTTTAAGGGTTCACCCTTAAAAATCCCAAAATAATCACTATCGCCACTTTCATTGCTTCACAACAAAACTTGCTAATAGAAGTCAATACCTAAATTGATATTTTTATAAAATTTCT
>CAJTSN010000027.1:5098-22104 GCA_910578745.1 uncultured Bacilli bacterium | reverse complement strand
GTAAGGTCACAGGAACAATGCCTAATAATTTAAGTGGAACAGCGAGTTCAGTAATTACTTATGAAAACTCACTATATTATCGAATACCAGCAGGATATTATGGAGGCTTAGGCTGGGGTTCAGAGATAAGTGCTACCTATGCGGATGTAGCGAGTGCGATAGGATTAACGGCAGGTAAGCTATTAAAAGGGCAAACTGTACTAGGAATTACAGGTACAGGGGAAACAACATGTCCAACGTGTGAGAGTCAGGGGTATTGGAAAACGTACAGCTTTAAGGTTCCAGTTACTGAAGTATATAATCGAGAAACTTTACAACCTATTACAATACAGTCTGGTACATGGAAAAAATTGCATGATGGATGCCATTCAGCAAGTGGTTCTTATAATGATACAGCTGTGTTCTGTGCTTCTATAGGGATGAATTTTGATTCGAAAGAAATTTTAATGAAAAATATTGACTTAAGAGGAATTTATAGCTCTTCTAATGCCAATTCATGGGATGATAGTTTTAGAATAAGTAGAGGGTATTCCTCTGCCTCTTCCTCAGCTACAGCACAATATTGGTATCTTTATTCTATTAACAATTTATTTGTACTTACGAATTCCTTAGATTCATCATCTAGCTGTACTACATCAGTATCTATTGATCTTAAGGGTGACAAATTATGCTTTTCAGCAAATATGCCGCTTTCCACAAGGACAAACAAATTTGAATTAGATGGAACAATCATTTATAAGTGAGAAAAAATTTTATTAAAAAATTAGATCTTGGTCTAATTTTTAATTTACTTAAATTTAAAAAGTTTTTGTAGGAAACTATAAAAAAATAGTGAATTCCTCTCACTATTCCGTATGAAATGCCATATCTGTATTTGAAAAAGTATTCACTGTTTTAAAAGATAAAATATATAAAGAAATAATAAAGATGATAAAGAAGATATAAAAGCCATCGTTCTCACCTAAAAGACAGTAATTATAAATCCCATGTAGAAATGTTGGTATTAATATACTGTACATTGTATAATTTGATCCTGTTCGATTTTCGTAATTGGTATAGGCCATTTTTGCCATTCCAAGATAATAACCCATATAAATAGCAAAGAAAGCATGTCCTGGAACAGATATGACTGCTCTAAGAAGACAGGTAGCTACACCATACGTAATGGAATAACCTATATTTTCAATGAGCGCAAATCCTAATGATACAAAAATACAGTAGACAATCGCATCAAACTTATAATCAAACTCTTTATTTTTCCAAGTAACTAGATAGACACAAATCCATTTTGATATTTCTTCTAAAAAGCCAACTTCGACAAAAGAAGTATATACTCCGTTCTGTATAGGGAGAATCATGTGCAGACTTTTTGTTAAAAGTAGAACAAGAGCTGCGGAAAAAATTCCCATAATAAATAACCTAATTAGTAGTGGAAAAGGCTCTTTTTCAATCTTATCTTTATCAAATATGTACTTTAATAAAATAGTAATTGGAATTATTGCTATAAATATGAGCATACTATTTTCAAACATACTACCACTCCTTTGTAACTACAATATCATATTTTTGAGCTTAATGGACAAATAAATGTAAATAGATTTTAAAAATGTGTAAAATAGTGTAAATAACAGGAATATGTTCCTTTTAGAAAAGAAAAGAAAATGGTTTAAATTGATAAAATTGTGGTATGATTTATTTAGGTGGTGCTATGTCGAGTAGGATGGAAAGGTATTATAGCGAAAAAGAAAAAACAACTAAGAGAAGCGAGAAAAATTCACTATTATACCGACAAATGGATGACTTATTGATAGGGAGTAGTGAGGTGGATAAAGAAGAGGCACTTGCTACTACAAGAATTGAGCGACTTTTTAAGAGTTATGATGATTATAAATATCAGGAAAGGGAAAAAAAATATTATCCTAGAACAGAGCAAAGGACTTTTATAGATGATGAGGAAGAAATATATCATATGTTAAAAACAATGAATGAAACGACCTCTCAACGTGTTGAGAAAACAAGATGTCCGCGGGGAATTACAGATAAAGAGGATAGAAAAATAAAAGAATTGATTTCTACGATTACTACGACTAGCCGTTTAAGTAAATTATATCCATCCTTATCAAGGCATAGCGAAAATACATATTCCTCTATAGAGAGTGAAAGGATAAAGTCTAAGAAAAGTATTGATTCTCTTTTAGAAGAGGCAAAGTATTTGGTTCAAAAGAAGAGAAATGAATTTAAATTAAAAGAAATGGATCTTCTTTTACATCCTTACGATGATGTAAGCAGAGAGGAAATTTGTAAGCGAAATTTGAAAATTAAGTATGGTGCAGGGGCTGCATTTATAGTTATATCTTTTTTTATCCTTCTTTTACTTATTAAAAGTATGAGATAATATAGAGATGAAAAATTTGTATCAAGGGTTATTTTTTGTTATAATACATGTGATAGGAGGGATTTTGTGCTGATTGATATTACGAAATTAAAAAGTGGTTATGAAAGTTCTATAGCTTTTACGAAAAGTTATACCTTTACTAAAGAGGAATTAAACAAAACGGAATTACTGGATTTAAAAGATGTTCAAGTAGATGGAGTAATTGATGTACAATACGATACTTATCACATTGAAGCGACTATCTCAGGTATAATGGTACTTCCTTGTGCGATTACCTTAGAAGAAGTAAACTATCCTTTTTCTGTCTCAATTGATGAAGATTTAGAAGAATCACTTCAAAAAGCAGAAAAAAAATATAGAAATTATGAAAATTCTATTGATATTTTACCAATTATATGGGAAAATATACTAATGGAAATTCCCATGAAAGTTGTTAGTGATAAAGCAAAAGAGATTCATCTAGAAGGTGATGGATGGCGTCTAATAACGAATGGTGATACAAAAAGTAATTCACCCTTTGAGAAACTAAATGATTTATTAAAGTAAAGAGAGGTAGAGAAAATGAGATTAGAATTACAACTATTTGCAGTTCCATTTAGAAAAGTAAGTAAAACAAGAGGAAGAAAACGTCGTACTCATTATAAAATTTCTGAGAATACAACGACTACTTGTCCAAAATGTGGTGCTACTGTGAAGCCACATAGAGTTTGTAAAGAATGTGGAACCTACAAAGGAAAAGAAATTATTAAACAAGAAGATGCAGCTTAGTTGTTGCATTTTTTTCTTTTCAAAGATATAATAAATATAAGAATAGAGGGACGAGTATGAGAAAAAGAGGATTTACTTTAGTAGAAATGTTAGCAGTAGTCATAATCATGGGATTAGTTATTATTGTTGCTCTTCCACAAATTCAAAATTTGACAGCATCTAAAAGAGGGGCTATTAGTGATACAGCAAAGCAAATGTTGTATGATGCAGCTGATAGCTATACTAGTGGCGATACGAATACTTATCAAAAACTATATATAGGGCCTGAAGAGAGGGCAAGTTATTGTATTACTATTAAAGAATTAATTGATGCTGGAAAGATAGAAGAAGAAAAATTACAAGATTATATTGATTATGGGAAAACCGAGGAAGAAAAGAAAAATTTTTTAAAGCGAATTATTTATGCAACGACGAATGAGTTTAATGAATTTGAATATGTTTTGTCTGAAGATATTGAGTGTACAAATGCAACCGATGTAAATAAAGAACCAAAGCCATCTTATAAAGATAATACTTTGCAAGATGGAATTTATCCTTCCTTAGTTGATGGATTAGTGCCAGTTGTGTATAGGGAAGATAAAGGTTACTGGGTTATAGCCGATAAGACGACAGCTTGGTATAACTATGGAGAAAAGAAATGGGCAAATGCGATGACATTTTCTAAGAATAAGTCTGATTGTGAGTCTAGACAGGGAGTAACTTGCCTAGATGGAAATGCAAAACATGCAAGATCTTATTATCAAAGAGCTGTTCCAGGAACTAAAATTAGTTTAGATGATGTAACAGGAATGTATGTATGGATTCCACGATATGAGTATAAGCAAGAAGGAAATGGTTTTGCTATTCGCTTTATTAAAACAACACAGACTTCACCAACGAGTGGCTATCGAATTCATCCCGCTTTTCAATTTGGTGGAAAGCAGTTAGAAGGAATGTGGGTTGCGAAATTCGAGGCGAGTGCTCCTATTAATACAAGTTGCTTTCAAACGCCAGATATAGCAAGTTGTAATAAAACACATATTGATTTAGTAACCGTTCCAGGTAGAAATTCTTGGTCAGGTATATCCCTTGCTAATGCTTTTAAAGTTACACAAAATATGGCTACTTCTACAGATTCATTTGGGTTAAATTCTGCACAAGTTGATACCCATCTTATGAAGAATGTGGAGTGGGGGGCTGTTGCTTACCTAACCGATTCTAATTATGGAAAAAAGGAAGAAATATGGCTTAATAATTACTATAATAGAGGAACAATAACAGGTTGTACTTCTGGAAATGCTGGTGGAAGTGTTTCTACGGAGTGCAAGAATAATTATGCGAGTCAAGCTTCTATGAGTGGAACTACTTCTGGGAATATCACAGGTATTTATGATATGTCGGGAGGATACGAAGAATTTGTTATGGCCTATAATGGAACATCTTTGAATTTAGGGGGAACGGCTATAGATAATAAATATGTCGATTATTACCCGAATAAAGCGTGTTTAAATACAGAAGCCAATTGTGCTGGTGGGGCATTATTTGGAAAGTATGAAGATAAGCATAATATGGTAGATGCTACAAATAAATATATGGTTCGTGGTGGAAACTATTCTGGAAATACAACGAGTGGACTATATGCATATGATAGAACAAATGGTTCTGCCAATTTGAAAATTGGTTTTAGACCTGTTATAACGATTAAATAAAAGAGAATTGTTTCTCTTTTTTTGTGATAGATATGTATTTTTTTAAAATTGAATTTATATGCTTTTATTATAAAACGATTTATTCAAATATAGATTTAAACTACGAATACAAAAAACAGAAGGATTTCTTCTGTTATTTATAATAGTTTCGGTGGTATTTTAGTACATGATTCGAAATATTGAAAAGAATTCCAACCATAAACATATAGCTTAATAAACTAGAACCTCCATAACTTATAAAGGGTAAAGTAATACCTGTAATGGGCATGACTCCAAAAGTCATTCCTATATTTTGAATTTGTTGATAGATAAGCATTCCAACAATTCCAGCTGTAATATATTTATAAATATTATTTTTTGCTTTTAAAGCGGTTTGGATCAGTTTTAGGTCAAAAAATAAGATGAGGCATAAAAGAAATAAAGATCCAAGTAATCCAAAATTAGAAGCATATACAGCAAAGATAAAATCCGTGTGTGCTTCTGGAAAATAAAGGGGCGTTTTTTTAATCCCGTGTCCAAAAGGACCCGCCGAACCAATTGAAAATAAACCATGTTCTAGTTGAAAACCGCTTTTATTGGACCAATCTAATAAGCGATCAATACGAAGAAAAAAGCTTGTTCCAAAAAGTTTAATAAATAAATCTTGGTTTTGAAAGTAAATAAATAATAAAGTCCCAACTCCTAAAACGCACAGAAGAATAAAGAGCAAAAACCATCGAATACGAATACCACCAACAAAAAGCATAATAAAGGTAATTAATAGATAAATTAAAACAACACCAGTATCGGGTTCTAAAAAGGTAAGAATACTAGGAATTGAAACGATGATAATTATTTTTAATAGAAATAAAAATTCTTCCGTTATCGTTGGATTTGTGTATTTCCCTCGAAAATCATCTATTTGCTTACTTAAAAAAAGAATAAGAATGATTTTCATAAACTCACTGGGTTGAATTGTCCCAATTCCTTTTATTTCAAACCAACATTTTGCATCATTAATGGGTCGAGCGAAGAATAAAAGAAGTAAAAGAAAAATATTTCCAAGAATATAAAAAATAAAACTATTTTTTATGAAAAAGTCATTTCCAATAAACATAATGAAAAATATTAAAAGTGTGCCACAGATATACCACATGAGTTGTTTAATGTATAAGTTAACATTATCACTATCAATTGCTCCTGCACTATAAATAGAAATAAGACTAATAGTAAAAAATAAAATCATAATAAGGACTAATGATTTTTCAACTTTATATTTTGATAGATTCATTATAATCACCAATCTTACTATACTAAAATATATACTTTATTACAATTCATCTCTTCTTTTTCGACATACTTTTTAAGAGAATAAGAGATTGGAAAAGAAATAAAATGACATGATTTTAAATTAGGACTATTCAAAGATAAAAAAAGGTGATATACTATAAATCATTCAAATGAGTATGAAAAAGAGCTATTTGCTTACTTCAATGAATTGAAATAAGGTTGTGATACATGTGTTGCAAGTCAGTCGTGATAATAATTTAAAAATTCCTAAAAAAATAGAGATTGTAGAAAGAACAGCCAATGAAATTGAAGATGTTATTGCAACAAAAAAAGGAATCGCTGTTGCTACGCATGAAAAGTTTAATCAAAAAAAGATGAGAGAACAAATGAAAGTAGAAGAGGAAGAGTTAAAAATAATTGATAAAATTCCTTCTAATGCAAATGATTTAATTGTTATTACAGTAGCAAAAAAGTTGTGTGCTTATGTAATTACAGTTACAGAAAAATCTCCAAAGAAATTTAGAGGTGTATTTGTAAATCGGATGCAGAATTACTGTTTAGATACTATAGAGTGTTTATTAGAAGCAAATTTTATTCGAATGGACTCTGCTTCAAACAAAGTAAAAAGGGAACATTATCAAAAAGAAGCGATTGTGAAATTGAAATTGCTTGGATATATAGCAATGGTTGCTGAGAGTTCAGGTTGTATTTTAAAGAAGCAATATAATCAAATCTCTATGCAATTAGCAGAAACAATTAATTTAGTTATTGCTTGGAAGAAAAGCGATGATGAAAGATGGAGAAAAAGAAATTAGGATTTTAGGTTGAAAAACCTTTAATTAAGGAGAAAATTTATTTTTTTGGCTTTGGCCTTAGAGCCCTCTGCGTCTTCGCGCGCGCCGTTAACTAAAATGGGAATAGAAACTGAAACAATGTTACGAAACGTAATGTTGGGGCTCGTCCCGATTCACTTTTGAAGGAATTTTTATAAAATTCAGAAAACAAATCAGAGAAATATATTTTAAGAAAAATATATCCGTATTGTAAGGTGAAGGAATTTTCTTCTTTTCTAATCGCTAAAAGATGTATTTTCAAAGATGCGATGGAAAAATATAGGAACACTCACACAAGCAATGAGTAAGATGACTCTTTGTGCGTTATAGGGGGTGTTTATTTTTTGGAGGAAAGTATGCATTTGGATGAAATTTTTACTTTTGAAAATTTGAATGAAGCTTATAAAAATTGTAGGATGTCTAAGCAACATAAGGGAGAGGTCATTCGATTCGAAACCGCTTTAGCGCTTAATTTAAATACTCTACATAAAGAATTGGTTACAAAAAAGTATACATTAGGAAAATATAAAAAATTTTATGTTTATGAACCTAAAGAACGATTAATAGAAGCGCTTCCCTTTAAAGATCGAGTGGTCATTCGATGTTTTTGTGATGCTTGTTTAAAACCTAAAATAGATAAAAGATTAGTATATGACAATTGTGCATGTCGAAAAGGAAAGGGAACAAATTTTGCTATAGAAAGATTGCATGCTTTTTTAAGAAAAGAATATAGAGGAGAAAATAATAATAATATATATTTTTTAAAATGTGATATACGTAAGTATTTTCCCAGTATAAATCATGATATATTGATTCACCTTTTAGAAGAAATCCATTTTTCAGAGGATGAGATGTGGATGATAAGGAAATTGATTCAGGAACAACCAGATCATGCAAGTGTGGGTTTGCCTTTAGGAAATCAATCAAGTCAGTGGTTTGCTCTTTTATATTTAAATAAAGTGGATCACTTTATAAAAGAAAGTTTGAGAATTCGTGGATATGTACGTTATATGGATGATATGATATTACCTCATAGAGATAAAAAATATTTAGCTTTATGTAAACAGGAAATCGAAAAATTATGTAAAAATGTATTGAATTTAGAATTAAATGATAAGACACAAATAGGAATGGTTAAAAATGGAGTCGATTTTTTAGGGTATCGTCATATTTTAACAACTACAGGGAAAATCATTGTGAAGTTAAGGTATACTTCAAAACAGCGAATGAGAAAACATTTAAAAACAGTAAACAAATTATATAATAAGGGAATCGTTGATGATGAATATGTATATATTCGAAAAAATGCTTTTTATAATCATATTAAGAATACACAAGAAAGTGAAAGGCTAAAAATGGATACTTTCCCTTTTAAATAAAAAATTGTCAAATAATGGGAAAATATGTTAAAATAAAAGTGGTGATATATATATGAATAGTTTTACATTTCTAACGGAGGAACAGATATTTGGAAGCAATTCGTTAGATATAATGAAAAAGTATGGAACAGCATGTGCTATAACAGACTTTTCTATTTTATTAGGAGGTTATGTAGCATCAAATTCTTACACAAATGAAGGATGTAGTGGAAAGGATAGAGCAGGTTGTTGGTGGACAAAGTCATCTGATGGTGATAATGACGCGCGCGCCGTTGGCTGAAATGGGAATAGGGACTGCTCCCATGTTACGGGACGTTCTGTTGGGGCTCGTCCCGCTTTACCTTATTCTTTATTAATCTCATCTATCTCCTCGAACGGAGTGAGAGTCGCTAATGGAATTAAGGAAGTTAATTATGGAGAATATCCTCAGACTATAGTAAGTGATAATGACGCACGTATATTAGAGGAATTCTATAAAAGAGGTAATTTAAAAACAACAGGAAAAAGTTATACAACCGATTGTGTCAGCTATCGAGATACAGATATAAAATTTAAAGCTAGAAAGCATGTAGAATATGAATATAATGGAAAAAAATACATTCGTTTTATTGTTGATGAAAACTGTGATGGTCAGTTTCTATCCAATGGAAGATCGGTTCAATTTGGAAGTGAATGTTGGGTAGAAGTTGAACCAATTATTTGGTTAGTAGATGAAAGAACGAATATTGCACTTTGTAAAAAAATTATATTTTCAGGAGTTCAATTTAAAAATCAAAGGAATTATGATGGAAACTTTGATAAAACAGATATTAAACAATTTATGGATACTTGTTTTGCAAAGGAAATAATGGCTGATACAGTCTATGTACAAAAGGACACAAAGCAAGTTGAAATTTCAGATGAACGAAAACAACTACGAAAAGAAAATCCCTATCATTTTGATTTTGGGAATGTATCGGAAGAAGAGATTATTAAAGGGGCTATAGAAAGTAACATTTCGGTGTTTCTACATGGTAGATCAAGTGAGGGTAAGTCAGCAAGAGTAAAACAATTTGATCCAGACTGTGAAATTATATATATGAGAAATGCAACACCGAATAGTTTAAATGGAAAAAGTGTATATAATGCACAAACAGGGGAAATGATCGATGTGCCACCAACATGGTATAGCAAAGTAAAGGAAAAATGTGAAAAAGAACCAAATAAAATCCATATCATATTTTTTGATGAACTTACAAATGCACTTCCTTCTATTCAGGGAATGGCGTTTAATATTGTGTTAGATGGAGAAGTAGATGGAAAATGGAAGATTCCTTCGAATGCAAGAATTGTGGCCGCTGGGAATGATTTGAATGACTCGTTAGCCGCTAATCAAATGGCAGAGCCTTTATTTAATCGATTCGCACACGTATACATTCAAACAACCGTAGATAGTTGGTTAAAATGGGCATCTACGCCAAGAGACAAATATGAGAGGGTGGATTATAAAGAGGAAAAAAAAGAGAACCTTATTCATCCAGCAATTTATGCTTATGTGGCTTATAAATCCTATAGTGGTTATGATGTACTAAGAACCCCTTATACAGGAGATAAGCCAAATGCAGATCCAAGAAAATGGGAGATGGCTTCCAAAGTGCTTTATAAGACGAAAAAACCAGAAATGCTTCGTGCATTAATAGGAGAGGAGTTAACAAGAGATTTTGTTGCATTTACAAAACTTCAAGTTATAAGTATTGAAGATGTAATTCATCATAATTACTCAGAATGGGACTTCGAAATGGATGTATCACAGAAATTTGCAACCGCTGTTGGTTTATCTTCTGTTGATGATGAACATTTTGAAATAGTAAGAGATTTTATGAAACGAGTGGGCGCAGAGCCAAGAGCGGCTTTTGAATCGATGTGGGTACATGGCGATGAATCCAGATTAGAGCGACTCCTCGAAATACAAATGTCTGAAATGAATACCCAAGGAGGAATAAGACGATGAATAAAGATAGATTAAGTTTATTAGAAAATTATATGCAATCTGGCATCTCTCCTTTATTAATTCAAAACATCCCTGCTACTGTTTTTGATAATGCGGTTATTATAAAAGCAGATATAGATAGACTTCAATTAAATGGACACTATGAGAATATAGAATTTTGTCCTCCAGAATGGTATAAAACATTACTAGAGAAAAGTAAATTAGGTCCTGTGATTTTAGTGATTGAAAATATTAATGAAATTGCTTTAGAAGAACAAACAAAATTTGTGGAAATATTAAAATATAAAAAAGTGAGTACTTTTGATTTACCTAAAAATTGTTTTGTTGTTGCCACTTGTTCTGATTTAAGAATGCATAAAATGAATGAGGAAGTATATTCCTTATGTGCTCAAATTTAGGAAATATACTATGAATATAGAGACAGTTATAAATAAAGTGTTAGTAAAGTATCCTTTTTTTGGGAGTGTAGTTGCTCATTGTAAATTTAAAAGTGAAATGTCTTTAGAAACAGCAGGAACGGATGGAGAGGTTGTATACTATAATCCTACCTTTTTTTCCTCTATTCCTATTATGGAACAGGTATTTATACTTGCCCATGAAATCTGTCATATTGCTTTTAATCATATATGGAGAAGTGTTGGAAAAGACCCAGATTTATGGAATATGGCAACGGATGCCGTTATCAATGCTTTTTTAAAACACGATGGCCTACCTTTGTCAAAAGGAGGAGTTGATATTCAAGGAGCAATTGACTATGACGCAGAAGAATTATATCAGATACTATTAGAGGAGAAAAAGAAACAAGAAAAGAATAGTTCAAGCGAAAATCAAAAAAATGTGGATGCAGAAAATAAGACACAACAGGGAGAAAATCAATTCGAACAAAGTTCCTCAAATAATGAGAATCAACAAAAGCAGGATGGTCAAAAAGAACCAAATCAGACATCTGAAAAAATGACACAATCAGATGTTAGGGAAGATACGAATGAATATCATGATGTTGGACACGATACACATTCTATGTGGAAAAAAGCAACCGAGAGAAAAAGTAAAGAAGAGGAAAATCCTTCTAAAGAGAAAAGTGCAAACGACAGGTTAGAGGAAAAACAAGAATCGTCACAGGAAACAAAAAAGGAAGTAGATAGAGAGCCAGAATTGGAGTCAGAAAACATAAGGTATGATGAAATTCAAAAAATAGTACAATTGGGAGAGAAAGAGGCCTTTAGACAAAATAAGGTTGAACGTAAGAAGCAACTAGAAGAACTTAAAAATGCATTAGCAAGTCAGTCACATGGCCATAGCAACGATGCAAATGAGAATATAAGAAATATAACATCTATTGGAATATCTGAACCCTTAATTGATTGGAGAATATTGTTAAAAGAAGCCGTAAATTATGCTATCGATTGGTCATATGAAAACGCTGGAATTGAGGATGGTGTAGTAACACCCTATCTAGAAGAAATGCCAAAACCTGAAACAGAAATTGTGTTGGATACAAGTGGTTCTATTGATGAAATACTTCTTAGAAATTTCTTAAGGGAATGTAAAAATATATTGCAAAATTCGAAAGTAAAGGTAGGATGTTTTGATACAAAATTCTATGGGTTTACAGAAATAAAAGATGAATCCGATATTGATAATTTAACCTTTTATGGCGGTGGAGGCACTGATTTTAATGCAGCTGTAGGTGCTTTTACTAGGAGAGTGGAAAATAAGGTGATTTTTACGGATGGATGGGCAGATATGCCAAATACGCAAATAGATGCAATCTGGATTGTATTTGGTAATTGTAAAATAAATCCAGTGGGTGGAAAGGTAATATATATAAATGAAAGTGCACTATCAAGATTACATCAGTATGAGGTAGGACAAAGAAAAAGGTAATAGGTTTCGCTTAAAATCGAAATCTTTTTTTGAAAAAATTTATTATTCATAGAGCATATTTATTAGAATTCTTTTAAAACAAAAAGAATAGAAAATTTAAAAAGGAACTGAAAAAAGGACAAGCTCTAAAAATTTAGAAAAAAAACTATTAAATAGAAAAAAAGTATAGTATAATAATAGTGGTGATTCTATGGAATATATACAATATATAATCATTGCTTTTGTTTTATTGATCGTTGCAATTGCAATTATAAAATCAAAAAAGAAAGATTTTCAATTTGAAGTAAATAAACTAGTGACTTATTTAGGTGGAAAAGATAATATTATTCGTTATGAAGTCAATAAGTCTCGATTTATTGTTACTCTTAAAAATGTAGAGATTGTGAATAAAGATGCCATTCAAAAATTGGGAGCACAAGGTATTGTTGAAATTGATAATCAACTTAAAATTATTCTTGGAGAAGGAGCTTATCAATTAAAAAAACATATTGATGATTTAAAGTGATAGTATCACTTTTTTCTTTTAAACAAAATTCGACAAAATTTGACATTGTATATGCCTATAATGGGAATAGGTGATTTTATGACATTATTTGACAATATTCTATTAGAAACGATTTTTATTCTTTTCCCCTTATCCATTTGGATGATTTATCAAATTTATATGAAAAATATAGATAAAGAAAGAAGAAACATTTCCTTTGATTTAGCTCTTTTCACTATGATTTATCTCATGACTAAAATTTATAATCTCAAATATTCTTATCTTCTTTATTTCTCATTAAATGTTCCTCTTATTTTGGCCTATGTGAAGAAAAGAGAACTTTCTTTTTTGATGATTACTGTTTTTCAAATTCTTTTTATGAAACATTTTTTTGAGGAACAAATCGCTTTACTTTTACTAGATAGTGTAGGATGCTACGCACTGTATAAAGTGTTGTCTTATCGAAAACGTGATTATACAAAGGATGCTTTTGTCTTTGTTTTAGCTAAATTTGTTTTTGCTTACAGTTACTTTTTATTTAAAGTACCTATAGGATATGATAATAGAATTCAATTTATTGAGATCTTTTTCGTTTTTTTAATTTTTGTCTTTTTAATTACTTTCACTATTTTTATATTGAAAAAATCAGAAGATATGATTTTGTATTCGAATGCAATTTCTCTACTTGATGAAGAAAAAAAATTAAGAGCTTCTCTATTTAAAATTACACATGAAATCAAAAATCCGATTGCGGTATGCAAAGGGTATTTAGATATGTTTGATATGGATAATAAGGAACATAGTAAGAAATATATTCCTATCTTAAAAAGTGAAATTGAAAAAGTGCTTACTTTATTGCAAGATTTTTTATCGATTAGTAAAATAAAAATTGAAAAAGAGACACTAGATATTAATTATTTATTGGAAAATGTAATTGATAGTGTAAGTCCTCTTCTAAAGGAAAAGCAAATTAAAACCGATTTGCATATCTCAGATGAGGAGGTATTTATGGAGGCCGATTATAATCGATTAAATCAAGTGATCATTAATTTGATTAAAAATAGTATTGAATCTATGGAACAGAGAGAAAAGAAAATTTTAACGATTTGTACAGAAGAGAAAAAAGATACAATTCAAATTCGAATTAAAGATTCTGGAATAGGAATTACGAGTGAAAACTTAAAAAAGATGAGTGAGCCTTTTTTTACAACAAAAAAAGCGGGGACAGGATTAGGTGTTTATTTGTCAAAAGAAATTATAAGGGGACATGGTGGCACCATTCGTTATGAGTCAGAAATAGAAAAGGGGACACAAGTGATTATTACCTTACCACGAATCGAAAATTTAAATTATACATAAAAAAAGGTACAACTAATTTGTATCTTTTTTCTTTCCTTTTTTTTGTTTTATATCCATGATAACAGGTAAGATAATAGGTCTTCTTCCTGTTTTTGTAAATGCTTTTGATTGAATATTTGTAATTAAGTCGGATTTAATATTGGAATAATTTACAGGTTTTGTTAATCCTGCTAGGATTGTTTTTCGTGCGATATTTTCAAGTTCTGTTAAAAGTTCAAGATTATCATTTACTAAAACAAATCCTCGTGTTGAGATGTTCACTTTTCCTAAAAGAGCTGGTTTCGTAGCATCAATGCTAGCAATTATAACAATAATTCCATCAGATGCCATAATTTTTCTATCTCGAATAATGGAAGTAGAAACATCACCAATACGGTTTCCATCGACATAGGTGTCTCCAGCTTGAATGAGTCCTTCTCTTTTTATTACTCCTTTTTTCATGGATAAAACTTCTCCATTTTGCATTACAAAAGTATTTTCTTTTGGAATATCACATAAAACTGCAATATCCGCATGTCTTTTTAACATTCGATATTCGCCATGAAATGGCATAAAGTATTTTGGTTTTATAAGTCGGATCATTAATTTTAACTCTTCTTCATTGGCATGTCCACTCGTATGGATATCATTTAAAGAAGTGTTGGTGTATACTTCTACTCCTTTTAAATATAATTTATTAATAATTTTTCCAATAGAAGCTGCATTTCCGGGAATGGCAGATGAGGAGAAAATAACAACATCATTTGACTGCAGCTTAATTTGTTTATGGGACCCATCTGCTATTTTTGATAAAGCAGCTAAAGGTTCTCCTTGACTTCCTGTACAAAGAATACAAACCTTATCTAAAGGTAAATGGTTCGCTTCTTCTGCGGTTACAAATATATCTTTGTTTTTAATATATCCTCCATTAATTGAGATTTCAATATTATTCTGCATGCTTCTTCCAAATATAGCGATTTTTCTTCCATTTCTTTTACATGTATCCACAATATGTTTTAAACGGTAGATGTTTGATGCGAATGTAGCAATAATAATTCTACCCGTTTGTTTTTCGAAAATGTCAGAAAGAGCACTGTCAACTCTTGATTCACTGAGTGAAAAGCCATCGTTCAGTGCATTCGTAGAATCACTTAATAATAAAGTTACCCCATGTTTGCCAATGGAAGCCATTTTATGTAAGTTTGCCATAGGACCAATTGGTGTCAAATCAAATTTAAAATCCCCTGTTGTGACTACGGTTCCATTTGGAGTTGTAATACAAATTCCATGTGAATCAGGAATTGAATGGGTTGTTCTAAAAAATGAAACTTCTATATTTTTAAACTTTACCTTTGTTAATTCATCATAAACGATTAAATTTTTATATTGTATGTTTCTATCTTCTAACTTTTTACGGATTAATCCAACCGCCTGATTTGGTGCATAGATAAGAGGAATATTTACTGTTTGTAGTAAAAAAGGAATCCCTCCTATATGATCTTCATGCCCATGGGTTATAAATAGAGCTTTAATTTTATCTTCATTTTTTTTAAGAAATGTGTAATCTGGAATGACATAATCGACCCCCATTAATGTACTATCTGGCATAAGCATTCCTGCGTCTGTAATCACAATCTCATTTCCATGCATTACACAATACATATTTTTTCCGACTTCACCTAAACCTCCAAGTGCGAATATCTTTGTATCGCCCTCTTCTTTAAATTTCATTTTAAACTCCTTTCTTTTATAAGATGAAATGAACATGTCCATTATAGACTATTTTTTTTCTTTTGTCCACTTTAGGTTTGTGTTTTCTTTCGTTTTATAGTAAAATGAGAATAAGGAAAGTGAGAATATGAAATTATTTGATAGTTTAAAGAAAGTTTTAAAAAAGAATGAAAATGAGAAAGAAGAAGTAAAAACCTATACAGAAGGTCTTCGTAAAACGAGGAATGATTTAAAATCGAAATTAACCACCTTAGCTCTTCGTCATAAAAAGATTGATGAAGAATATTTTGAGGAATTAGAAGATATTTTGATTACGGCTGATATTGGTGTTTCTACAGTTATGGAATTTGTTGACCGCTTACGAAAAAGAGTTGTACAAGAAAAAATCGAAAATGCAGCCGATTTAAAAGAAATTATCGTGGATGAAATGTTTATTATTTATGTAGGGGATTCGATTTTAACAAATAAAATTCATTATAGTAGTGAAGGTCCAACCGTTTTACTATTTGTCGGTGTGAATGGGGTTGGAAAGACGACAACGATTGGGAAAATTGCTTATAAGTTGGTACAGGAAGGGAAGAAAGTTTTATTAGTGGCAGGAGATACGTTTAGAGCGGGTGCGATTGAACAATTAGAAGAGTGGGCAGAACGAACAGGAGCAAGCATTGTAAAGAAAGAAGAAAGTGACCCATCGAGTGTCATCTATGATGCTATGAAAAAAGCGAAGGACGAAGAATTTGATGTTGTTTTAGTTGATACCGCAGGTCGTCTTCAAAATAAAACCAACTTGATGAATGAATTAGAGAAAATGAATCGAGTGATTCAGACGCATATTCAAAAAGCACCTCACGAAACACTTTTGGTATTAGATGCAACTACGGGACAGAATGGAATTAGTCAGGCCAAGGGATTTAAAGAAATCACTGATATTACAGGAATTGTCTTAACAAAATTAGATGGTACAGCTAAGGGAGGAATTGTACTAGCAATTAAAGAAGAAGTGGGTATTCCTGTTAAGTATATAGGTTTAGGAGAGAAAAAAGAAGATTTGAAGTCTTTTGATATTGAAAAATATATTTATGGATTATTTAGTGATATAGGTGAAGATGATGAAGAGTAGAGAAAAGAATCCTATACAGAAAAAGATTTTTTTGAGGTGATTTGTTGATGGAAAAACAAATTTATTTAGGAGACCTTTTTGCTATTTATGGAGATTTATTTACAGAAAAGCAACAAGCTTGTTT
>CAJTSN010000027.1:0-5088 GCA_910578745.1 uncultured Bacilli bacterium | reverse complement strand
CAAGAGAAAGAATTAAAAGAAAAAATAGAAGAAATTTTATAAGAAGGAGATACATGAATGATAGGTAAAATTATATATATATCTGATAATGTAGCACATATCAAAATAGAAGGTAATGTTTTAGCGCAAGATATGATGAATATGCATATTGTCTTTGAGGACAACAAAAAGAAAATTATTGGTGAAGTTGAAGATATGGATATGGAACTCATTAAAGTTCGTTTTTTAGGAGAAATTCAAAATAACCGTTTTTTAGGTGGTGTCATTCGTAAACCAAGTTTATCTGCAAATGTTCGTATCATTACAGAAGAGGAATTTGGACTGATTGTCGGAAGAGAAACGCAAAGTAGTATGTTAATAGGAAGATCGCCTCTTTATAATGATTTTCCCCTTTATATTGATGTAAATGATATGTTTTCGAATCACTCTGCTATTTTTGGAAATACAGGAAGTGGTAAATCTTGGGGACTTGCAAGGTTGATGCAGAATGTGTTTACAAACAAAAATGTAGTTCCAATTCGTTCTAATTTTTTTATTTTTGATGCATATGGTGAATACCATACAGCTTTTCGAGATATTAATAAAATCAATCCCAATTTTTATTTTAAATACTATACGACCAATGTAAATGATACAGAAGGGAATTTGCTTTCTATTCCTTTATGGCTTCTAGATGTCGATGATATGGCTTTATTACTAGATGCAACCGATCATTCGCAATTACCGATTATAGAAGAAATGCTTAAATTGGTACGAATTTTCTCTGAATCAGATGAAATGTCTGTTAATTATAAAAATCATTTAATTGCAAAGGCAATTATGACAATTTTATATACAAATCAAAGTGCAACAGCAAAGAGAAATGATATTTTTTCTATCCTTGCCACTTGTTCGACAGAAGCGTTTAATTTAGAGGCTCCTGTACAAGGAATTGGCTATGTTCGTAAATTTAGAGATTGTTTTATTATCGATAAAGAAGGAAATTTTACAGAAAGTATTTTAGTTACACAATATATTTCTGATTTTATTGATGATAGCTTAGATAAATATGAAGCAAAAGAAAGTCATTATTTTACTTTAGAAGATTTGGAAAAAGCCTTAAGTTTTACTTTAATATCAGAAGGTCTTTTAAGAAACCAGAAAACATATAGTGAAGCAATTGCTTTAAAGGTAAGACTCCATTCGATTGTGATTGGCGAAAATGCAAAGTATTTTCATTACCCACAATATATCACTTTAGAAAATTATATAGCTTCTCTTGTTACTTATGCACCCGGGAAAAAAGCACAGATTATTAACTTTAATTTGGAGGATATTGAGGATCGTATTGCAAAAGTGATTACGAAAATTTATACAAAAATGTTATTTACGTTTACGAAATCTTTAAAAGTGAGAGCCTCTATTCCATTTCATATTTTTTTAGAAGAAGCACATCGTTATGTTCAAAATGATAATGATAAATTTTTACTTGGTTATAATATTTTTGATCGAGTTGCGAAAGAGGGAAGAAAATATGGATTGGTTTTCAATTTAATTTCGCAAAGACCAGTTGAAATTTCAGAAACCGTTATTTCACAGTGTTCTAATTTTTTAATTTTTAAAATGAATCATCCAAGAGATTTAGATTATATTGCAAAAATGCTTCCCAATATTAATCAAGAAATTATTGAAAAACAAAAAAGTTTACAACCTGGTACTTGTGTAGGATTTGGTAAGGCTTTTCGAATTCCTATTATTATAAAAATGGATCCACCTGCTCCACCACCACATAGCAGTAACTGTGATGTAGAAGCGAGATGGAAGGCTTAAATTTTCTTATGGATACAAAAAAAGAGCAATTGCATCGGGATTATATGCCCATTATTTATAAGAATATAAAGAAGTTTAGAAGGGAAAGTGGACTTTCGGGCATGGAAGTAGCCGAACGATTAGATATTTCTTATGACTATTTAAGAAGAATTGAGTCTTTTAACGATTTGACAAAAAGTTGTTCTTTAAAACTTCTTATAAAGTTCAGTATTCTTTTTGAAAAACCTTTAGATGCTTTTTTAAGGGAAGAATAGATTTTTTTGAAAAAATCTGGATTACTATAAGGTGGAATTGTTAAAAAATGAAATGAACTCTAAGGTATTTCTGTAAAAAACATTGATATTCAAAATAATTTCGATGTTTTTTTTATGGAAAATCGATTATTTCATAAGTGAAAGATTCAATAGATCAAATTATTATTCTACAAAATGTAGAGAACGATTGAATCTATACTATGGTATCATTAATTTAAGAGGTGAGGAAAATGAATTTAGGTGAACGAATAGCGGATTTAAGGAAAAGGAAGAAGTGGACACAAACGGAGTTGGCAGATAAAATCTTTGTAACTGATAAAACGGTATCAAGTTGGGAGTTGAATCGAACAGAGCCTGGTTTAGAGGTGCTAATGAAATTAAGTGAATTATTTTCTTGTAGTATAAGTTATCTTATTTACGGGGATATAGAAAAAAGTGATATTGAAACAGAAATAAAGGTAAGACTTTCAAAAGAAGAATTTGAAACTATAGAATCATTTATGAAAAAGTGTGCTGTATTTTTGAATGAAAGTAGACAGGTCGACCAATATTATCAACCTACTTATAGAAAATTTTTAAAAAGTGATAATGAAAGTATTGATGAATGGCTAAGAATTGGAGTAAGGGGAAATAAAAAAATAGTGAATTATAAAAAATGGTATGATAATAAGTATTGTGATGAATATGAGGTTGAAGTAGATGATGAGAAAAATTTAGATAAGATTTTTAAAGTTTTAGATTTAGAAATCATAGCAATTGTAAATAAAATAAGGAAAACATATTTCTATCTTAATAAGTATGAAATTGCCCTTGATTATGTTCAAAATTTGGGATATTTCATAGAAATAGAAGTAAAAAACTACGATACTTCTATTATGGAAGAATATGATAAATTACTTGAATTAGCTAAACAACTAAATTTGAACTTAGATAATATAGATAAAAGAGGATATCCTTATCATTTTATTTATGATTCTAAATCGTTAAATTGAGTAACGATTAGAAGTTTGAGTAAATACGATTGAAAATAGAGGAATAAGGAAGTAATTCAGATAGAGGTATCTTTTTTATAAAAAAGTAGGTTTAACTGTACATAGGACAAAGTATATGAATAGAAATGAGGATGCATTTAAGAGAAAAAATGAAGGCGTGTCTCTGGATTTGTTTTGTTATAATGGAGGCTTTAAAAGAAAATGACTTGAAAAAAAGACATTTTTTTTGTATGATAAATGTAGAAAAATAAATACGAGGAGGCAAAAGTATGTTTAAAAAAACGAAAGTATCATATACAGAAGCACCTTTGGGATATTGGGAGGAAAAATCTTACATGTTAGCAATTCCAGAACATGAAGAGGAGAATCCTTTAGAAGGCATTTTTGACCGTGTAGAGACTATTTCTGGAGTAGAAATTCTTGAGAAGAGAGATATGAGTGATCAAGCGGATGGGTATATGAAAATACGTTATAAGGCAGAAGAATTTGAGGTCGGTTTTTTCCCAACGAATTTTCATTTTGAAGATTATTATGTTTTACCTACTTATTTTTTTAAAGCAGAAGATATTGAAAAGTTAAAAAATACAAAAATTGCTCTTACTATCTATATGAAATTTAATGAGAATGCAAAAAAGTCCTTTCATCTCCAATTAAAACTGATACATGCGATCATGCCAAATTTATTGGCTGTAATGGATGAAAGTGCAGAAAAATTATTGCCAGCGAATTGGGTTCGAATGTCAATTCGTACAGAAGTATATCCAAGTGCGAATGATTTATATACTGTACAAGCAGTATCAGGTAAAAATGGGGAGGTTTGGTTGCATACGCATGGATTATGTCGTTGTGGTTTAACAGAATTAGAAATTCTTGAATCTGATACAGAAAATTACAATAATCATTATAATTTGATAGCCACTTTTGCAAGTTATCTTTTAGATAAAAAGAATGAAACCCATTTTCCAGAAGAAGGAATTTATATTGGTCTATTAAATAACGGACAACCTGTCGTTGCTACTTGCATTTCTTGGACGTTGGGTTTGCATGAATATAAAAAATTGAAGCTAGGTAATTTAGAGGACCGTAAAACAGGTCATAATAGTAAAACAAGTTTAATTTTTATTTATCAAAGTGAAGAAGATGAGAAAAAACAAGTTTTAAGCAAAGTTTCTGTGTATAATGATTTATGGGGTGAAAATCCAATCTTCTTTTTGAGTAATGAAGAAACAGATCGAATGAAATCCCTTGCTATTGAAAGATTTTCTTATGTGGAAGAAGCACTTAAAAATAAGAAAAATCAAGTGATTGTTAAAATTGGATTGCAGACAGAGGAAGCGGATGAGGATCATTTAGAACACATTTGGTTTGAACTTTTAGAAATAAAGGAAGGAAAATTACACTGTAAGCTTTTACAGGAACCTTATCATGTAAAAAATATGCATGAAGGAGATGAAGGTTTCTACAAAATAGGGGAAGTTACGGATTGGATTATTTATGAGGACGCTTTCCAAATCAATCCAGGAAATGTATATATTTTAGAAGATAAAAAATAGTCGTTTAAAGGGTATGTGAATGAATTTATCAAAATAAAAATTTCTAGAATAACCTAGCATTTTCATAAGCAAAATCTGTCCAAATCGGAAACTTGCATAGCATAAAAAAATCGAGTACAATGTATATAGATGAAACAGATCTCATACAATAAAAAGGGAATAGTACCTAAACGAACTAAATATTCCTAATATCATTACATTTTGATAGAACAGTAAACGTTTTATTCCTTATTTTATAAAGAAAATGACTATTATAGATTTTGAAAATTCGTAATAAAATCATCGCAGAAATGCGATTTTTTTTGCTTCTTTTTGGCGTGGAACAATTTTATACAACATTCATTTTATTGTAAAACAATTCTGTCGTAGTTTATGATTCGTGATTTATTGAATATTCGAATTTTATAAATTTTTATATCAATCGTAAACTGTAACAATTTATTCTAGTATAACCACTTTTTATCTTGACAAATTTAGGGG